>JAGGYK010000293.1 GCA_021162585.1 Deltaproteobacteria bacterium | reverse complement strand
TGAAAGTAATTTTAATCACTTACGAGAGGAGGGATGGGGGACTCTTGAGCTTATCCTTCCATCGTGATTTGCTAATACATCCTTTGGCGTTGCTTAAAGGGGTATCGCTCCCTTATGTTTGAGCCCGAAGGGCGAGTTTGGGAGCGCCCGTAAGCAAGGCTAAAGGATGTATCAAAGAGTGATGTAGGTAAGCGAGGGAACTCTCATCCTGAGAACATTTTCATTTTTGGTTGTGTCCGCTAGGACATGGGGTTTATAAAAACTTTACATGAATCATCCTGGTCCGCGATCTATGTATTTTGAGTCATCAGCCATCAGCAGGATAAAGAAAAACAACATTTGTTTTGTCTTTGCTGAAAGCTGAATGCTGATAGCTGAAAGCTTATATCACAAATATTTCTTCAAAAAAGCGCCGGTATATGATTCAGGTACCTTTGCTATCTTCTCTGGAGGACCACACGTGACCACCCTTCCCCCATCATCCCCTCCCTCTGGCCCAAGGTCTATGATGTAATCAGCACATTTTATCACATCCATATTGTGCTCTATTACGATCACTGTGTTGCCTTGGCCTACCAGGTGCTGCAAGACTTTTAGCAACTTATTTATATCATCAAAATGCAGACCAGTAGTTGGTTCATCCAGAATATACACTGTCCTTCCTGTAGCCCTTTTTGAGAGTTCCCTGGATAGTTTTGTCCTTTGTGCCTCTCCCCCGGAGAGTGTGGTAGCACTCTGGCCCAGTTTTATATAATCCATACCAACATCTATTAGGGTCTTCAGCTTGCGTCTTATCCTGGGGACAGATTCAAAAAGCTCATATGCTTGGGAGACTGTCATATCCAGGATATCTGCTATGGATTTACCTTTATATCTGATTTCAAGTGTCTCATCATTAAAACGCCTGCCCTGGCATTGATCGCAGGTAATATACACATCAGGCAGAAAGTGCATCTCTATCTTTATCATACCCCCTCCCCCGCATGCCTCGCACCTTCCACCCTTCACATTAAAGCTAAACCTTCCGGGTTTATACCCCCTTACCTTTGCCTCTGGCAAAAGGGCAAAAAGTTCTCTTATGTAAGTAAATACCCCTGTGTATGTAGCCGGGTTGGACCTGGGTGTCCTTCCAATTGGACTCTGATCTATATGTATTATCCTATCGATATATTCAAGACCCTTAATCTCATCTACAGTATGAGGTCTTATCTTTGAACCTGCCATGTATTTGGCTAAATAGGGATATAGGGTATCTATTATCAATGTAGATTTGCCAGAACCAGACACACCTGTAATACAGGTAAATAGTCCTATAGGGATGTTCACATCTATATTTTTGAGGTTGTTACCTGAGGCTTTAATAATCCTGATAAACACCCCTTTAGGCCTTCTTCTCTGCTTCGGGACTTCAATTGCCTGCCTCCCAGAGAGGTATCTTCCTGTAATAGAGGCCTTGTTTTTCTTCAGTTCTTCAGGGGGGCCTTGAAATACAAGGTGGCCCCCCATATCACCTGCACCCGGCCCTAAATCCAGGACATGGTCTGCCGAGAGTATCATGTTTTCATCATGTTCTACTACGATTACTGTATTGCCAATATCTTTCAAGTGTTTCAGTGTATTAATAAGCCTTGTGTTATCTCTTTGATGCAGCCCTATGGATGGTTCATCCAGTATATACATTACACCTACCAGGGCAGAACCTATCTGTGTAGCAAGCCTTATACGTTGCGATTCCCCGGAAGAGAGTGTTGCTGCTGCTCTTGCCAGAGTCAAATACCCCAGTCCCACAGACTTCAAGAAACTAGACCTTCCAGTTATCTCTTTTATAACCCTGCCACCTATTTGTTCTTGCCTGGGTGTAAGCTTTATGTGTTCAAAGAAGGCCAGGAGTTCATCTATACTAAGACATGTGACCTCATATATGTTTTTCCCGGCTATAAATATGCTCAAGACCTCTTTTCTTAACCTGGAACCACCACATTCAGGACATATCTTATTGCTCAGGAATCTGGTAATATCCTTATCTGTTTCATCTGAATAATCCTCTTTTAATCTCCTCATAAGGTTAGGTATCACACCCTCATACGGTCTTGAATGCCCTGTAACTTCATTACTTCCATAGAGGATCTTATGCTGAATATCCTTTTCAAGTTTGTAAAAGGCCATATTTGGATCAAAGCCCAAATTATTTGCAATATGCCTGATTAACCTTTTTGCAAACCTGCCAGGTGGGACACCCCATGGTGCAATTGCACCATCTATCAACGACAACTTATGGTTAGGGACAACAAGATCGGGGTCTATTTCCAGTAATATGCCAAGCCCCCCGCATACACTACATGCCCCATGTGGATTATTAAACGAGAACATCCTTGGCGAGATCTCTGGGAATGATACGCCACAGAAAGGACATGTGTGAGTCTCTGAAAATATTCTCTCTTTTCCATAAGCATCTTCAATCTTGACAAGGCCATCGGAAAGTCTACATGCTATTTCAATCGAATCTGTAAGGCGTGAACGTACACCTGGTTTTAAGATTATTCTGTCTACGACCACATCTATGTTATGCTTTTTAAATTTATCTAACTTGGGTGTTTCTTCTATATCATATGTAATGCCATCAACCCTTACCCTGACAAAGCCATCCTTTGTTAGATCATCAAATAACCTCTGGTACTCCCCTTTCCTGTCCCTCACTACAGGTGAGAGGACAAAAATCTTTTTATCCTTACCAAAGGACAAAATTCTATCTACTATCTGCTGGATAGTCATGCTCTCTATAGGCCTGCCACACATCCAGCAATACGGGGTACCTACTCTGGCAAATAAAACCCTTAAATAATCATAAATTTCTGTAACTGTTCCTACTGTTGACCTGGGATTTTTTGACACACTCTTCTGCTCTATGGCAATAGCAGGGGAAAGCCCCTCAATAGATTCAACATGGGGTTTTGGCATCTGCTCTAAGAACTGCCTTGCATATGCACTCAAAGATTCTACATATCTCCTCTGTCCTTCAGCATACAATGTATCAAAGGCAAGGCTAGATTTCCCAGAACCCGAGACACCTGTGATCACTACAAATTTGTCTCTGGGTATCCTTACATCTATACCTTTGAGGTTGTGTTCGCTCGCACACTTGATATCTATAAAATCTTTCATAAGTATTTAGCAATCAGCGGTCAGCATTCAGCATTCAGCTTCTTGATAAAAGATACAAGCATACGCTTTACCTCGATTACATCATTGGTAAAATGTTCGTAGTCTAAACTCTTCAGTAAGTTGAGATCACGAGCGAGGAGAAGGTGATATTCAAGCTCACTTGCTGAACCCATAGCAATTTGAAGGAAACGAGCAAGCTCGGCATCTCCTCTTCTGCCACATCCCTCGGCAATGTTGGCAGGGATGGAAGCACATGAACGTCTGATCTGGCTTGTTAGTCCATACAACTCCTCCTGTGGAAAAGTCATAGTTGTCCTGTAGACCGCAAGAGCCAATTTATGAGCCTCTCCCATACTTTTAGTTCTTTGAAATCCTTCATTTTCAATCCCTCAGAGTTTAGTTTTCTGCCACTAAGTTAAAGCTGATGGCTGACAAGCTTACAAGTAAATTCCTATAAAATGTTCGCCCATAATCTTATCCAACCAGTATCTAAAGGCCTCTTGCTGGAACTGCCTCTCAAGGGTATGATTTATCTCGTCCTTTACTTCATCCAAATCCCTATTGCCACGCACACCTTTATCCAATACCTTAAAGATAAATATACCCTCTTTGGTCTCAACAGGGCCTACAATACTACCGATTTTTGCATCAGCTATAGCCTGCTTTATTTCATGGGCCAGGTCACAGGTGGCTATCCACCCTAGATCACAAGATCCAGAGATAAGTATATCTGAATATTTTCTCGCTACATCATCAAATGTATTGTCATTTCTTAGCTCTGCCATTGCAGAATCCACCCTTTGTAGCTTATCCCCGCCTGGGCGGATAAGTATTTGCTTTAATCTTACGGATGCCCTCCCAGAATACTCGGGGTGCGTGTCATAATAATTCATTATCATGTTATGAGTGACCACCACCCTTGATTTAACCATAATCTTCATCAGGGTTTGTCGCATTATAAAACAAAGTGCATCCTCAAATTCTAAACCAGTATCTGCCATTACAGAACGGACATTTTCAGGATCTATTGGTGGGAGGGCAAAGGCTTGATATGTCTTTTTTACAATAATATCCTCTATCATCATATTCAGAACATGCCCGGCCTGGCTATAATTCTCAGGGTCAACCCCCATAGAAACTGCCTTTTTCTTAAAATCTGACATCATGATAATTGTATCATCCACTACTGCAACGATTCCATCCATCATCTCAGCATAAGCGTATCTATTCCCCCAGGACATTAAAGAGATAATCAGTAGTAAAGCTATGCTTAAGCTTCTAATCAATAGATATAACCTTGATTTCATCCCAGTCTACCTTTGGTTCATACTCTTTTTTTAGAGATTCTATCCAATCTGCATATGCCTTCTCAAATATCTTCTCTGATATTAAATCTTTTATATCATCTCTTGCCTCTTCAATGTTTAATATCCTTGGTTTATGTCGTTTAGCCACGTAGAATATATGATACCCTCTACTTGTTTTTATTATCCTTGAATAACGCCCTTGGGGGATAGTAAATACTACATTGTCTACCTCTTTCGGAAGTTCACCCTTTACAAATACGCCCATAAATCCATGGTCTTTTGCATCTTCAGATTCAGAATACTTATCCACAACCTTATGCATCGCCATCCCTGAACGCAACATTGCAAGCGCCTGCCTTGCCTTGTATTCATCTCTAACAAATACATGATAAAGCTCTACTGAACTATTCAGCATGAACTCATATTTATGCTTGTTATAATAATCCTCAATGTCAGAAGGGCTAACATTTATCTTTGTCCTCAGAGCCTTATCAATAGCCTTTTTCATAATAGCCCTTTGCATTATAAACTCCTCCATATCTGAGGTATGTCTACAATCTTCAGTGAGCACATCTTGAAGAACGCCTTCAGGTATACCCTCTGAAAGACCTTTCATGGCAATTTTGACCTCTTCTTTTGTCACAGATATATAGTGTTTTTTTGCATATTCTAATATAAGCCTCTCTTCTATAATATTATTCACAATCACAGGCTTCATCTTCTCCAGTATATCGTTAGCTGTAATCATAGATTCCTCGGCGAAACGTTCCATCCTGTGCTTAAACTCTTGTTTTGTCACACAGGCCTCTACCACCTTTATACAACAAGGATCACCTATGTTGTCGCACGCTAGTGTAGTGATAAGACTAAAATAGGCTATAAATAATACTAAATATCTCATTTAAAATCTCCCTGCCATTTATTGGAATCTCCACCGCACCGTTTGTATAAATCCTAGATTCTCTTTTCGATGTCATCTGGCCTAAGCGAACCAATTTCTCAGTAGAAACTGTAGTATCACGTCTAATGTATAATCTCAATTTATTGTCGGTTCTCTCCAACTTTTTTATTCTTAGTTTCTTCATTATATCCCTTATTTCACTTACTTCAAGTAAGGTTTTGGTGGGCTCAGGTATAGGACCATACATGTCAAGGAGTTCTTCTCTTATCTGATTAATATCATTCTTGTCCGCTATTGAAAGCCTCTTGTACAGGCCAAGTCTCAAGTGCTGATCAGGACAGTATTCTTCAGGGATATATGCATCCAGGCCAATTGCTATCTCAGGTTCAATCTCTTTCCTTATAGGCTTGCCTTGCAGTCTATCCACAGCCTCCTTTAACATTTGCTGGTAAAGTTCATAACCTATAGCTGCTATATGACCCCATTGTGCACTACCCAGAATTTCCCCTGTTCCTCGAATCTCCATATCTCTTAGCGCCATATGAAAACCTGCACCAAGCGATTCATACTCCTTCATAGCAGAAAGTCTCTTTCTAGCATCATCTGTAATCTGACCTACAGCAGGTATCAAGAGCAAGGCATACCCTTTTTGCTTTGATCTACCTACCCTGCCCCGAAGTTGGTAGAGGTCTGCCATACCAAATTTATCCGCCCTGTTTATTATTATGGTATTTGCAGTCGCGATATCAATACCAGAGCCTATTATTGCAGAACTCACCAATACATTAAGCCTGCGCTCGATGAAGTCTCTCATTACCCTCTCTAATTCCTTCCTGGGCATCTGACCATGTGCTACACCTACCCTGGCACCAGGGCAGATGGTCCTTATATATTCTGCCATAGCATCCATATTGGAGACCTGGTTATGAACAAAGAATACCTGGCCACCTCTAGCCAATTCCCTATTTATGGCCTGAGATATTATATCATCATCAAATCTCAAGATTAGTGTCTCTATAGACTTACGATTTAAAGGTGGTGTCTCTATTATTGAAAGATCCCTGATACCAGATAATGCCATATTTAATGTCCTGGGTATAGGAGTAGCAGAAAGCGTTAATATATCTATCTCAGAGCGCATGGCCTTTATACGCTCCTTATGGGCTACCCCAAACCTGTGTTCTTCATCTACAATAAGTAGACCCAGATCATTAAATTTAACCCTATCAGATAATAAGGCATGTGTACCTATTATGATGTCTACCTTCCCCTGTTTTAACTCTTCCAATACATGTCTGTTTTTTTTAGATGTGGCAAAACTTGTGATTGCCTCAACACTAACAGGCCATGGTTCAAAACGTGCTCTAAATGTAGCCAGGTGCTGCGAAGCAAGTAAGGTAGTTGGTACAAGTAAGGCCACTTGTTTTCCAGACATAACCGCTATGAAAGAGGCCCTCAATGCTACCTCAGTCTTGCCATAACCCACATCACCGCAGATAAGCCTGTCCATAGGATTTTTTGATCCCATATCTGCATATACATCCTCTATGGCCTTTATCTGATCTTCAGTCTCTTCATACGGAAATGAAGATTCAAACTCATTAAGCCAATTAGAACTAGCCCTAAAAGAAAACCCAGGTTTACTGGCCCTTTTGGCATATATCTCGATTAGCTCTTTTGCAAGCCGCTCGATAGATGCCCTTGCTTTTCTTTTAGACCTTGACCATCTAAGACCTCCCAGCTTATCTATAGAGATACATTCTTGATCACCAATATAGCGCTGCAATAAGCTCATGCGGTATACAGGTATGTATAATTTGTCATCTCCTAGATATTCTAAAAGTATAAAATCTCCTTTGCTACCTTCTATATCCAACCTTTGAACACCCCTAAATATACCTATGCCATGATCCCTGTGTACCACAGCATCGCCAAGATTCAACTGTCCGAATGGATCTGATATGGGGATCCCTTTTGCCTTTGGTCTTTTCTGTCTTGGCCCTCCTATGATGAGGCTTCCTGCAACTATGGCAACCCCAGCATCAGGCAAGATAAACCCAGAAGAAATCGTGCCTATAATAACATACAGACCTCCTCCCAGACTCTTTCCACCCGCCTCTGGCTGAGCAAACACATAATCCAATATACTCCCAGTAATGGGCTTAGGACTCAACCCTCTCTCATTCAAGATAAAGGAAAGCCTATCCGCCTGCAAATCGGTATCCACAACAACAAATACATCCATACCATCCATGAGCAGGTCAGAAATGGAGGAGATAGCCTTATCAATCCGAGTCTCATAATCCCCTTGCATACTAATGGTAATGCTGTGATATTTGATCTTTAGACCATCTCCGCCTAAAGATGTAGAAATGTGGCACTTGGATCTTTCCTGGATCCGGGCAAATATGTCTGAGTTGACCATTATCTCTTCTGGGCCAGGCAGGCACCTGCCATTACTGACAGACTTTTGATAAGCCTGAGAAAATACCTGATAGAGATTATTCCAAAGGGATTCCATAGCCTTATCATCTGGTGAGACCACAATTGTATCCCCCGGGATATAATCGAATATAGAAGAAGGGCTTTCATAAAAAAAAGGTATGTATGTCTCTATACCAGGTATATGGATTTTCTGCTCTATGTCATGGATTATGAACTTTGCATTTGGATCCTTCAACCGCTTAAGTCTTGGCCTGGCCTGTTTGATATGGTCTTTATCAAGTAAGACCTCGCTACAAGGAAGAACATTCACATAGCTAAGTTCATGCTTTGACCTCTGAGTTGATATGTCAAACTCCCTTATCCTCTCTATTACATCTCCAAACATGTCCAGCCTTATAGGAGACTTCATACCAGGGGAATATATATCCATCACAAAACCCCTGATACTGAATTGGCCTATATCGTCTATAAGTGGAGAGCTTGCATAACCCATGCAGATAAGTCTTTTTGCAAATTTATCCCTGTTCAATTCAGTGTTCACCCTGAGTTCTATTATAGAATTCATAAAATCTCGCCTGCCTATGGTAAATACAGCTATGGCGTCTATTGGGGCTACCACCACCAAGGGTTCTTTTTGTAGTAGCCGATACAATACAGAGATCCTCTGGGAAAGAACTCCCTTAGAAGGACTATCATCCTGATAAGGGCGTATATCATACGGTATAAACCCACATACATCCTTTGCATCAACGAAGAGGCTTAAGTCATCCAGGGTTCTATACATCTCATCTATATCCTGAACAATCCAAAGGATAGGGCACTTCTTAGAATTAAATACCCCTGCTACCGCCATGGCCCTGAGGGAAGGAGGCAGAGTACCTATAGAGATGCCATGCCTTATATGAGATAGAATGCTATGCAACATAAGGAAATTCTATATTCAAATTATAATTATTGTCCAGGGTCTTAAGATTTTTAATGCCTGCTATTGCTACAATCTCCCCTCTGTTCAGCACCACAGGCCAGAAAACTCTTAATGGCTGTATTATACCATTATCAGATAATATCTTGACTACCTTCTTCCCATGTATTGTGTCGCCAGGAAGCCAGGATCTTATTGTGAGCAAATCAAGGTGACTGGCATTATACCCTATGCGTATAGACTGATTGATCCTTGGTAAATAGTATATACCAGGGGATTTCACCGTGGCATTATAAAAAGGGCCTTGCCCTGTAACATGGAATACAATATCTTCCTTACATGAGACAACCCTGACTTTCCTCTTTATATCATGAGATGCCCTCTTTGAGTGAAGGACATCCATGACCATATCCACCTGCAGGGCATCTATTCCTCTGGGCTCACCGATCATTTCTGAGATTATATCTATTATCAACCTTTTTGCGATAGCACCCTTTGCACCTATAAGCTTTCCCTTATCAAAACACCTTATTATCCCCCAATCTAATTTTATGGCATCCCTAATTAAAGTAGTTACCATCTCATCAAGTATGGCACCTTCCTTAGCAGCAATCTTAGAAAACCTTGCTATGGATTGTATAACACAAGGATTTATCCTTTGCATCAAAGGTATAATCTCATGACGTATAAGATTCCTTGGGATACTAATATCCTTATTGGTAAGGTCTTCCATATAATCTATGTGATTGCCCAGGGCAAATGAGTCTATCTGTGTCTTAGTTATGTCAAGTAAAGGCCTTATTATCCCATCTTCTCTCGCATACTGGATCCCAGACATCCCCCTTATGCCACTGCCACGAATGAATCTATAAAGTATGGTCTCTACCTGATCATCAAGGGTATGCCCTGTTGCTGCAAAGTTAAAACCATGAGCATGCATACACTCAATAATTGCCTCATACCTCTTTACCCTGGCCATCTCTTCCAAGTTTGGCCGATCTGCCCCAAGATGGAGTTCCTCTAAGAAGAACTTCACTGACATGTCCCTGCATACATTCTGAACAAATTGTGCATCCCTCTTAGAGTCTGCCCCTCTAATCCCATGATCCACATGTAGTACCCCAAGTCTTAAGTCCAGGATGGCAGATGCCTCCTTCATCAGGTGCAAAAGTACCATAGAATCTATGCCACCAGATAGGCACACCAAGATAGAATCACCCCTTTTCACATCACATGGGCCAGTAAGTGTACGAATAAAGGTGTCAAACATAAAAAATGATTAGCCCTTCAATTAATATGCGTCAAGAGAATTAAAGCTGAGTTTTTAAAATTTATACTGACGAATCTTGGTTTCAAGCCGAGGGCCGTTAGTTGTGCTAAAAATACTACCGCAAATAGCCTGTATAAAGGAATGAAATCATGGAGCCAATCTTCTTTGCCTCTCGATTACTTCAAGATCACTCATGATTCACTTTAGAAGCTCCAAGGTCTATGCTTAGGTCATATACATGGTTATTAAGAGAGTATTCAATCTTATAGCCTGCCTTTTCAAACACATGGAGCATCTGTACATTATCTTCCCACACATAGGCACTCATGTGTGTAAAACCATTATTTTTTGCAATATCAATCAAACACCCTAATAAAAACGATCCTATACCCATATTCTGCCAGTTGGGGTGGACTATGATAGCAAACTCGCATGTATCCTCTGAAGACACACTTGCTGTGTCACGAGTATAATGGGCCACGGCCAATATCTTTCCATCTTTATTCCGGGCCTCTGTAACCACCAAGGCCATGGCACTTTTGTAATCCACATTTACCAGTGGTTGAGCCTGCTGATGATGGAGGGCAGAGAGACTCCTTAAAAATCTATGGAACTTATCCACTTTGGACATAGTATAAAATAGATCCTGAATCCCTCTTTCATCTGTTATCTTGATAGGACGTATAAAGAGCTCGGTTCCATCAAACACCTTTCTTATTTCGTATTTCTCTGGATATATGGCATATTCAGGTGGCAACATCTGATCTTTGTATACATATTTGAGTCTCTTTGCCTCTTTAAGCAACCAGGCCCTAAACTTAGGATGCGCAATGGTGATAAGGGCAAGTGTCCTCTCTCTGATTGACTTCCCAAATAGATTTACGCTACCATATTCAGTAACTACATAATTTACATCTGCCTGGGTGGTAATAACGCCAATCTTTTTGTCAGTAAATTCAGGTACAATCCGTGAAAGCCTTCCATCTCTTGACGTAGAACGCAGCGCAATAATGGCCTTACCACCCTCTGAGAGCATAGCCCCATGGTTAAAGTCTGTATGTCCAAGAGTACCAAAGTAACCCATATGGTCACTCATTGCAACACAGGACTGCCCGGTCAGATCAATCTCTACAGCACCATTGATAGCTACCATCTTGTTATGGCGGCCTATCAAGACAGGGTCATTTGTATATTCCAAGGGTCTAAATTCCACTTGGGGGTTATTGTGAACAAAATCAAACAACTTTTTTGTACCAAGACACAGGCTGGCAACTATCTTATCCGTGTTTATACCCTTTTTTCTGTTGGTAATCACACCATTTTTCACAAGGTCGCAGATAGGATCAGTAAGGATCTCTGTATGTATGCCTATATTTCTCTTTCCTTCAAGTGCATAGAGCGCGGCATTAGGAAGTCTTCCAAATCCTATCTGGATAGTAGCCCCGTCATCTATCAATTTTGAGATATTCTCTCCAACAAGCCCGGTTTCTGCATCAGGTTCTTCGGGCGTATCTTCTATTAAGGCCTCATCATGTTCAACTATATAATCTATCTTATCTACATGCATGAAGCCGTCGCCCATGGTCCGTGGCATCTCTTTATTTACCTGAGCAATCACTGTATCAGCATATTCGATAATGGTCCGAGTTATATCAACACAGATGCCAAGGCTCATATAGCCATGTTCATCTGGAGCACTGAGATGCACAATGGCTGTATCTATCTTGACATGTCCCCCTGTGATAAGTCTTGTTAAATTAAAGGATGATATAGGTGTATGGTCAGCCCTACCCTGATCAAATGCAGAACTTATAATGGGTGAGACAAAGAATGTCTTTACACGGAAGCGAGAACCAAACTCCCCACCAAACTCTGAAAAGCCACTTAATGGAATAGTAGTATATATCTCAATATCAGAGAGTTCCTTGTTTTCAATAATGAGCCTCTTTACCAGATATTGTGGCTCACCACAGCCTGCCTCAATAAAGATTCTGGCTCCTGGTCGTATTGCCCCAATAATATCTTCTGGTGATACCTTTTTCTTCTCATAATCAGTCTTCCACATGCCACCCCTCCTTATAATCAATTAATCAATAAATACCAGAGGCACAGCCAGCAGCAATCGTTTGCCCCATTTCTCTACACCTTGACAGGACATCTTCTGTGATCTCTCCCTTTGCCACAATTGGATCAAATACCTTCTTAAAGCGGTACCCCAGGCAGATACGCTCAATGCTTAACAAGGCACCTGAGCCATCATTCCCAGCATTTATAAAGACCACGTATGGCTTGCGAAAGACTTTTTTGTCATTCCTTGCCTTTTCATATGTACGGTCAAAAAAATCCTTAACAGCACCTGCCATATATCCAAAATACTCTGGTGAGCCGATGGCCATCCCATCACAGGAAAGAAGATCATCCAGGGTCGCTTTAAGCGCAGGTCTTAATATGGCCTCTGCCCCATCAATAGAGTTGACACCTTGGGCAACAGCTAAGGCCATCTTTTTATTATTGCCGCCTTGGGAATGATAAATAATCAATATCTTCGACATGTTTACCATAAGCGCCTACAGTATCTAACTTTCAAATCTTAGCAGATATTTGCTTATTGTGAAAGAAGATTTGTTATATGAACTGGAACTCGGTAGACACATAGTACCCCCTGATGGCTATCAGGATACATCTGATAAGTGCGCCGATAGGTTAATCTAGTTTGGCGCAGACGGACTGTTATAGGGGACACAATTACTTTGCTAACACACACAGTATCCTTGATTCACCGTCAGAGAAAAGTTAAAACCTCGTTGACCCTGTAAAAACAGGGTGATAGAGTAGTTTTAGATCAACAAAACTATCATCAACGAGGTGTAACAATTATGGCACAAGGCATTCTTCCTTTCAAGTATGAAACTGAAAAAAACACGACAGGGATGACGGCATTGGCTGGTCTTCCAGTGTATCTGGACTTGGCCCAGGTAATAGGGTTAAGCAAATCTATAGAAAAACATTTACAAGTACGCAAAGGAGGACAGGGCTGGACAGACAGTCAGATTGTTCTTTCTATCGTGTTGCTCAATCTTGCAGGAGGTGATTGTATTGATGACATAAAGATACTTGAGGCGGACGACGGATTTTGTGAAGTGCTGAAAAAAGCTGAAATGCATGGTTTGAAGCGAAAAGTAAGGAGAGCATTATTGCGTCGTTGGCGCAAAGAGAAGACACGGGCAGTACTATCTGCGTCATCAATCTTTCGTTATCTGGCAAGATTCCATGATATAGAGCAGGAGAAACTAAGGCAACCGGGTAAAGCCTTTATTCCGACGCCAAACGAGCATTTGCAAGGTTTTGTGGAAATTAATAAGGAACTGGCGGCATTTTCAAATTCTCAAGATTCTGAAAGTACAGCGACTTTGGATATGGATGCCACACTTGTATCTACAAATAAGATTGACGCATTATTCAGTTACAAAGGATACAAAGCCTATCAGCCTTTGAATACCTGGTGTTTTGAACATGGGATTATTTTGCATACAGAATTTCGAGATGGCAATGTGCCGGCAGGGTTTGAGCAGCTTCGGGTGTTTAAGGATGCCTTGGGCTGTTTACCTAAAGAGGTAAAACAAGTCAGATTACGTTCAGACACAGCCGGTTATCAGCATAATTTATTGAGATATTGTGCAAAAGGAGAGAGCAGTCGTTTTGGAGTGATAGAGTTTGCCATAGGTTGTGATGTAACACAGGAGTTCAAGAAAGCTGTTGCACAGGTTGAGGAGTCGGAATGGAAGCCGATATATAAGACTGCGTACGGCAGGAAGTACAAGACCGGAGTGGAATGGGCTGAGGTCTGTTATGTTCCCAATGCGATTGGTCACAGCAAGAAAGGTCCTGAATACAGATATCTGGCAAAGCGGGAAGTCCTGGATAGGCAGCAGGAGTTGCCGGGTCTAGATCCTCAGATAGAGCTTCCTTTCCCAACGATAGATATTGAGAACCGCAGGTACAAAGTATTTGGTATGGTTACAAATATGGATTGGGAAGGTGAAGAGCTAATACACTGGCTGCATGAAAGATGTGGTAAAAGTGAAGAAGCCCATGCAGTAATGAAAGATGATCTGGCTGGTGGCAAGCTGCCGTCAGACGATTTTGGTGAAAATGCTGCATGGTGGTGGATCATGATATTAGCGCTTAATTTAAATGCGATAATGAAGAAGCTAGCGATAGGCGTTTCCTGGATATCAAAGAGAATGAAAGCAATTCGGTTCTCGTTTATTAATCTTCCTGGACGTGTGGTAAAACGTTCCCGCAGTTTGATAATCCGGTTAACCAAAACCAATCCGTCGATGGAGTTGCTGATTAATGCCCGCAAGAAAATTGCAATGCTTCAGCCTGTTCCCACTGGGTAGGCTAAAAACCAAGAATAAGGAAGCAAAATCGTTTATTGAGGGAGGGTATGCCTAAAAATGGCCAATTACTAGTGTTTTCATAAGGTTACAATAATATACGGATCTTTTTCTGAAGTTTTTGAAAAGAATGCCCCTTCCAACAACCAAAATATCCATATCTTTTTTTAGGCGGTGGATTTTGGGTATCCTGTTGTCTTGACAATAGGATCTATTTAAGTAAGTATAAAATAGATTATGTCAAAAAGGATATCCTATGAATTTAGGAAGATATATTTCTCGTAGTGCCTTATATTATCCGGACAGCATTGCACTCATATATAAGGATAAAAGATTCTCCTATGAAGAATTTGACCGCAGGACCAATCGTTTGGCACAAGGACTTCTATCCCTAGGGTTACAGAAAGGGAATCTCATTGCGATACAATCCTGGAATCGATCCGAAATTGTGGAAACCGAAGTGGCATGTTATAAAGCAGGCTTCATTCGGGTGCCTATGAATGCCCGTCTTTCATTGGCTGAGGCCACACACGTATTAAACAACTCTGAAGCCAAGGTGGTCATTGCTGATCCTCAGCATCTAGAACCACTATTGGCAAATAAAGAACATCTTAAAACAGTGGACCATTTTATTTGTCTCGAGGATACACCCGACGGAGAGATAAATTATGAGCTACTTTTGGCAGAAAGCAAAGAAGAATATCCCCATGTAGAGGTCGAACCGGATGACGTTGCTGTTTTATCATACAGCTCTGGCACAACGGGAAGGCTTAAAGCAATCGTACAAACCTTTGGAAACAGGATGGCCATGATCCGTAAGGCCTTTATGATCCCCGGTATTAAGATAGAACGCGGTGATATCTTTGCGCATGTTGGTCCAATAACACATTCCAGTGGTATGCTTCTGATGCCTGTCATGTTTTCCGGAGGGTGCAACTTGATTTTAAGTCGCTTTGACGTGGAAATGCTTTTAGAAACCATCCAGCGTAAACGGGTTAATTACATATTGATGGTCCCTGCCATGATTAACATGATCCTGTCTCATCCCAAGGCGGGCGATTATGATCTCAGCAGCTTAAAAGCTGTCTTTTATGGGGCAGCGCCGATGTCTAAACCCAGGATCCAGCAGGCAATCGAGTTCTTTGGTCCCCTTCTGGTTCAGGGCTACGGCATGACTGAAACTACATCCTTTATCACCATCCTCACAGCAAAAGACCATCTTGATGCCCTTCAAAAAAATGCTGAGTACCGCCTTGAGTCTTGTGGCAGGCCTATCTTTGAGTCTGAAGTCAAAGTTGTTGATAAGAATGGGCAAGAGGTATCGCCCGGGCAAATTGGAGAAGTCATCATACGTGGCCCAGATGTGATGAAGGGTTATTTTAAAGAACCCGAGTTAACGAAAAAGACCATAAAAAATGGCTGGATGCATTCGGGTGACATGGCCAAGGTGGACCAAGATGGCTATATCTATATTGTCGATCGAAAATCGGATACAATTATTTCCGGCGGGTTTAACGTATACCCTACTGAGGTGGAACAGATTCTTTACTCACATCCATCTGTATATGAAGCATGTGTTATAGGCGTACCCGATGACAAGTGGGGAGAAGCCGTCAAGGCCGTGGTGATACTAAAACAAGGATATAAGGCCACAGAAGAAGAGCTAATCGAACACTGTAAGCGGTTCCTGGCCGGTTACAAAAAGCCCCAATCAGTGGATTTTGTAAATGAACTTCCTAAAAACCCAAATGGAAAGATTGCCCGACGATTAGTTAGGGAAAAATACTGGGCTCACAAAGAACGCAGGGTAAATTAAAAATACCACGTCCGAAAGACGTGGCATGATATTTTGATTGGGGTTTGTATGAAAACAGCTCTCATCGATCAGCATTCAGCTGTACGGGCCGATGCCCTTATCGGCCCGTTCGGGGAACGGGCCCTACTTTGTGATACGTTAATTTTCATCTTTCGTTGTGAGCGTGGAGCGCTCATGCGCGTTTATAAGAAATCTCCCAAATCTATCTTTTAAATTCTGCCTTTAGTTGTTTCGCCATAATACGCTCGTACCATGCTGGTGCAAACTTATTAAGCATATAGGAAATTTTGCCAACAGGCGTCAGGACGATCAATCTCTTTTTCTTTATTGCTCCATAATAAATGGCTGCAGCAACATCCCCTGGAGATGCCTGGCTGCCAACTCTGGACTGGGCATGTGTTGTGACACTGCCATCACCATCCAGTGCCCTGGTCTGTAAATTTGTTTTCGTGAAGCCGGGGCACACAATCATCACATGGACACCATAATTTTTAAGCTCAGACCTCAAGGTGCTAAAAAAACCATGTAAAGCGTGCTTGCTGGCACAGTATCCGGTTCTACCTAAAACCGGCGCCAAACCGGCAATACTCGATGTCACAATGACCATCCCTTTCTGCTCGATAAGACTCCCTACGGCAGCAACTGTACAATGTAATGATCCAAAAAAGTTGACGTCCATTACTTTCCGATACATGGAAACCCGTGCATCGACAAACGGACATCTTTGGGTTATTCCTGCATTATTGACAAGCACATCAACACAGCCGTAATGATTGATAATTTCTTTTATCACAGCGTTACATTCATCCTCACTGGTCACATCACATTTTTGTCCAAAGGCATCAACACCATGTTCGATGAGCTTACGCTCACGGACTTTAACTTCTTCTTCATTTATATCCAACAGGGCGATCCTTGAGCCTTCCTGTCCGAACTTTTCGCAAATAGCCGCCCCAATACCACTGGCAGCACCGGTGACCACAACAACCTTATCCTTTACCATATATTCTCTCATCGTAATCCCCTCAACTTGATACTCTCTATGGAAACTGTAATCTTATTTTCACTCCAGCAAAACTCAGGGGCTATCCTCCCAGTGCCGCTGCCCACGGTGGAAGTACATGAGGAGAAATACCAAACGCTGGGCCTAGAAGCATTAATGATCCGAATACAACAATAAGTATGGCGACTACCGAGCTTACTATGCCTATCCTGACAAAGTCTGTCATTTTAATATAGCCCGAGCCAAAACAAATAGCAAATGGCGCTGCTGCCACTGGTAATGCATAAGCACATTGAGCTGCAAGACAGCCTAAAATCATCAGGAATCTAGGATCGAAATTTGCGGCCAGCGCCATAGTACCCAAAATAGGCATAAATACCGTAGATGTAGCAGTGTTTGTTGCGACGGTAGATAGCAACGCTACAACAACAGCTATAGCTAACATAAGCCCTATCAACGGCCAATGAGCAAATGCAGCCAACTGATAGGCTATCCATGTAGCAGCTCCCGTATCACTAAGACCAGCAGCCAGGGAGAAACCGCCACCAAACAATAATATGATTCCCCATGGAATCTTGACTGCCCAGTCCCATGTTAAGACGAACTCCCCCTTCTTCAGACTAATAGGCACTGAAAAAAGCAATACTGCCATGATAACGGCAATAGTTGAGTCATGCATCCAAGGAAATATTGTAGACAACCCATAAATGGTTATGTGTCCGATGTGCTTTTCAGCTCTGAAGATCCAGGCAAGGGCTGTAATAAGGACTATAATGCCAACCGCCTTTTCTCCCGTACTCCATGGCCCTAAACTACTCCGCTCTTCCTTGATTAATTGAGGCCCACCAGGTATTTCCTTAATCTCTGGTCTACGCAAAACTAAAACCAACAATGCCCAAAGAGCTAAGGTAGTTATCACAGAAAGTGGCAAACCCAATATCATCCAGGCAGCAAAATCTGTTTGGGGTGAACCGGGGAATAAAAGTTCTAACTGGCCAGCATATATGATATTTGGAGGCGTTCCAATCAATGTTCCCATTCCCCCAGTATTACAGGCATAGGCTATGCCGAGCATCAAACAACTGCCAAACACATAAGCGCCCTGCGTAAAATTCACCTCTGACAGTTTACCTTCAGCCTGCATACGCTTACCAACTTCTGCGGTGTGTAAAATAATGGCCAATCCCATGGGCATCATTAGCATAGCGGTTGCTGTGTTCGATATCCACATCGAGAGAAAAGCAGAGGCCACCATAAATCCCAATACAATTCTTTTGGGACTTGCGCCAATTTTATCCACGATAAACAGGGCAACCCTTCTATGAAAATTCCATTTTAACATGGCCTGGGCAATGAAAAAGGCTGCGATAAATAATATAACGATCTTATGTGCATATGGTGCGCTTGCATCAGTCGCATTGGCAACACCAAAAAGTGGAAAGAACGCAACAGGCAATAGACCCGTAACACCCCATGGTACTGACTCGCAAATCCACCAGATGACCATGATGATCATGACAGCCAGACAATTTTTCATGGCCCTGGCCTTTTTTTTCACCTCAGTATAAATTTCAGGTGCCTTTACTTTAGACCATGCCAAGAATTCCTCGGTATCCGGGATCTCACTTACCTTGCCTCTTTTGTCAAGCACTAACACATTATCGTTAGCGCCTTGGTGTAATAAACTTAGACCCTCAGAGTTTAAGACCAGCTTTGCAGCTACACTATGCATCCCAGCAGAAGGGGGCAGGACTAAGATTAATAGCAAGGCTAAAGGTCCACAAATCAACCCGATCTTATTCCTTAAGCCATAGGGGAGATTACAAGGCTCTCCCTCTTCTTTTTGAGGCGGAGGATTATGAGTATCTGATTCCTTACTAATCCTTCCTGAGTCTTTGCTTGATCCTTCTTTATTTAATCGGAAAGAAAACATTAGGAAATTCTTGGTAAGATAATGCATTTTCCAATGCCAATCCCAGAACCTCAGAACATAATTTGCGACTGCGTCCATTTTTTTATCTTTACCTCTTTTTTTAATAGCAGTAATAGCCTTAGCTTACTTCATGTTTACCATATTCTTTAAGCAGGGTATTCTCTATCCAACTTGTGTTTACTCTTCCGTTATAATAATCGGGGTTTTTCAATATAAACTGATGAAATGGAATTGTTGTATCAATACCAGAAATAGTAAAGTTTGAAAGGGCAGACTTCATGTTCTCAATAGATTCTGAGCGATTGCTACCTACTGCAATAATCTTTGCGATAAGAGAATCATAATATGGGGAAACAATATACCCCGGGTAGCAATGGCTGTCTACGCGCAGGCTATCGCCTTCCGGCGGTTTCCACTCTGTGATTTGGCCCAAACACGGCTGAAAATCTGATCCCGGAGATTCGGCATTTATACGGCACTCAATTGCATGACCATGCGGTTTTATCGCCTCTTGAGAAAAACTGAGGGGTTGATTACTGGCGATCCGAATCTGCTCTTTAACCAGGTCTACACCTGTTATCATCTCCGTAACAGGGTGTTCTACCTGAATTCTGGTATTCATCTCGAGGAAGTAAAATCGACCCACATCCTGATCCAGCATGAATTCAACAGTCCCGGCATTTTCATATTGTACATGATTGGCGATTGATAGAGCTGCCTTACAAATTTCTTCCCGTAGTTCGACAGACAAAGCAGGGGAAGGTGCTTCCTCAACCATTTTCTGATAGCGGCGCTGGAGGGAACAATCACGTTCTAATAGATGAATAATATTCCCAAAACGATCCCCAATAATCTGAATCTCAATATGTCGTGCATTCGGAATATAACGCTCAATAAACAACCTCTCGTCACCAAATGCCGAGCGGGCCTCGGTTGAAGCTTCATTGAAAATCGCCTTTAAATCCTTGGGGTGTCTTACAATCTTCATTCCCCGACCACCCCCTCCTGCGGCCGCCTTCAGGAGAATTGGATAACCCACTTTCCCAGCCACATCTTTTACTTCTTTAAGGTTGCGGACCAACTCTGATCCCGGGATTACCGGGACCCCTAAATCTTTTGCCATCTTTCGTGCCACAAGTTTGTCACCCATTTGTCTTATATTATCTGTTTTAGGGCCTATAAAGGTTAGACCATACTCAGCACAAGCCTCAGGCAACTCTGGCTGTTCCGCGAGAAAACCATATCCGGGGTGAATAGCATCTGCGCCTGTTCCAAGGGCTGCCGAAACGATCGCGTCTACCTTCAAGTAACTCTTCATAGCAGGAGGGGGCCCTATGCAGACAGTCCTGTCAGCCATTTTCGCAGCCAAACTTTCCCTGTCCGCTTCTGAAACAGCTGCAATTGTCTCTATCCCAAGTTCCCGACAAGCCCGTATGATGCGAACGGCAATCTCACCCCTGTTAGCAACCAAGACGCGTGAAATAACGTCCATCTTATTCAATTTTCGCCTCCCTTTGTTTCTCCTCTTTCATCAATTTCTTCCACTAGAAAGAGCGGTTGTTTGAACTCTACCATCTGACCATCTTTCCCATAGATTTTTTTAATACGGCCTCGTACACCTGCGGTAACGATATTCAATTGTCCCATTACCTCAATCAGACAAACCGTATCATCTTCTCTCACAGATTGACCTGCTTTCACAAACGGAGGAGCCCCGTGCTCTGGTGCACTGCGATAAAATCCTAACATAGGTGCTTTAATCGTCAAATAATCCTCTTCTTTAATCACTTCTGTTGAACTTATGTCTTGACCTGACTCTGCCTTTGCAAACCTGTTTATATCCAATTTGAGGTTACCCATCTTTAGGTGTAGCTCATCAAAATTCGATTCCTCAATCAACCTCAACAACTGAATAACATCATCTTGGTTTATTGTTTCCATAAATATATCTCCTTAGATAAACTCCTTGGCTCTTTTGCAGTCAAAAAAATCATCTTCCCTCCAGTTTTTGAGATGAACGTTTGCGTTTGCTAACACCCATCAAAACTGACAGAGACAAGCATTAAAAATATCAAACAATACGTGCCCTTATTGCTCTACACTCAGACGAATCTTTTCAACTTTTGCCAAATCCCTTTCATAGAAGAACGATCCAATAAAGAAAAGAACAGCGGCGATTAGAGCGAAAACAGGTACGACTGTCAGTGCAGTATGAATATCATATTTATCAGAAAGCATCCCTACAAAAAGTGGCCCGAGTGAACTGCCCAGTAAATTCTGAGCAATGACACAAAAGCTGTAGGATGTCGCCCTTAAACCGGGATGAATAACATCCTGCGTAACTGCTATTGCTGCAGGAGAAAAGGCAGCAGCTGTAACGCCGCCTAATAAAAGAAGGCAATACTGAATAGCACCGATAAAACAATAAAAAGCGATAAAAAAGATTACTGCTGTTAGCAATGAGGAAATTGCAGGAAAAACCAACCTCGCATTGATCTTTGTCTTCCGCCATTTATCCACAAGAAAACCACCGAGCGGGAAGCCAATGATCGCAAGCACCATGACAGCACTGCTCTTCAAAGCTGCCTTTTCCATAGGGATACCGTCTATTCTGTAAAAATAAGTAGGCAACCAGCTTAAATACGCTGTTGACAGAAACGTACATCCAGCAAAGGCAATATAGGTCAAAAGGAGAGAGGGGGTATGGGTGAATTGACGGATGATATCCATCCTTTTCATTCTTTGCTTATTATCATCTCTTTTATCAACCGTTTTCTCAAGATTAACCGTCTTATAATCACGAACAAAAAAGAACAGTATAGCAATAACAAAACCTGGTAATGCCACAATCCCAAAGGCATGTCGCCATCCAAAACGGGCAGCAATATAACCACCAAGAATAATCCCAATGGCGCTTCCCAAAGGAAGCGCTGCCGTAAACAAGCCCACCATCATGGAGCGTATCCTTTCCGGGAATAAGGCTGAGATCATGGCAGTGCCACCAGGTGCGTAGCCTGCTTCACCAACGCCTATTGCTGTCCTGGCCATGAAAAGCTGTGTAAAACTTCTTGTAAAGGCACAGGCTAACGATGCCATACTCCAAAATACCGCCATTAAGCCAATACTCTTTTTTCTGCTCCATCTGTCGATGACCACGGAAATGGGAATCGATAAAGCAACAATGGACCAGTATACAGTAGAAACCAGCAGGCCGCATTGTGTATCACTCAATCCCCAATCACTTTGTAGATAGGGAAATAGAGATACCACCACCATCCTGTCAATGTAGTCAAACATGTAAAGAAGAAATAACAACCCAAAGACATAATAGGAATAGCCTTTGGACATAAGATACCCATCCGGTATGCGATTGTTTTTCACGATATACCCTCCTTTTTTAAATTTGTGAAATACCAACTTTCATAAGGCCAGGGTACTTTGTAAGACCATGAAATTAAAAAATTTGCTCCATTTTGAGTGAACCCCTTTGAACACTGACCTTTCTGACATCACGCCGCTTTGCCAATTCTTCTATCAAAGCAGCTAGTGGCAATCTCATTACAGGAAACTCTATTGCCTTTTTGTTTTGGTAAAATTTTTCAAGTGTTGGCCTGCTAAAGAACAACTCCAGCAGCAATTCTTCGTCCGATCGGTGTACCCCTGTCTCAGCCCTTACTCTGCTCACCAAGGGGTCTGAGAAGTTTTCTGCTGGATCAATAGGTTTTTTGTCTTCGCCCTCAAGAATACGATCAAGGATATTGGGGTCGACTGGTGCTGCCGGTTTACCATAATATCCCCGGGCATACTGGCAAAGATCTGAGGGGACTGTTTTATATCGCTCTCCTTCGATGACATTAAAAACGGCCTGCACACCTACAATTTGAGAAAAGGGAGTCACCATCACCGGGTATCCAATCTCTTGACGAACTCGGGCTGCTTCTTCAAGGAGTTCCGGCAGCCGGTTCTCGAGGCCTAAGTTTTTTAATTGGCTTGCCAAATGAGACATCATACCACCTGGTATTTGATGTTCGGCATATTTCTTCCATTTACTCGGATTAAATCTGACACGTTGACCAACCGGCTTGTTTTCCTGGTAGGCAACCCAAAAAAAGTGGTCATCGATCTTCTTGCGTAAATGATCATCAATCTTGACATCGTAGCCCATCTCTCGGGCATAGGATATGATTTCCTCCGTGGAAGGTATTGAATTTCCAAAGGATAAAGGTAAGCTCGCTGTGGAGATATTATCAATACCTAGTTGCATGGCCTCGAGGTAACAAGCAGTGGCCAACCCTGTGCCATCATGGCTTACAAACCCAAATTCTGTTCCATCGCCAATGGCCTTTCTAATAGCAGGAATGAGCGTGCGAACCCTCTCTGGTGTTAATAAACCACTGGCATCTGCCAAATTTATACTATCAGTGCCCAACTTGACACATTCTTTTGCCTTTGAGGCATAGTATTCGTCGGTATGAACAGGGCTTTCTGCAAAGACTAAAGCGGGATGAATCTGTAAACCGATTTCTTTTGCCACATGGATGTGCCACTCTATGTTACTTATGTCATTAAGACCATCAAAGACAACTATCCCTTGGATACCCGTATTCTTAAGACACTTAATCAGAAGCTCTATAGCATCATTGGGAAATCGACGCCAGCCAAAGGCACTCCGACCACGAATTAAGATCTGGAGATCTGTCTTGGGCATTAATTGTCCCAGCAAATGTAGACGTTCCCAAGGATCTTCATTCAGGTATAGCACACATGTCTCAAAGGCGGATCCACTCATGATATTGATACTACTAAACCCTGCTTCATCCATGGTTGGTGCAATAGGCAACATAGATCTTGTGGGCATTCGGTTCGCCCATAACGATTGCTGACCATCACGCAGGGTTTCCTCGTTAAAACGCAGTTCACTCATAACATCACCTCCATTATAATAAAGCTTATCATTTTACCGTTATTTCCTTGGTTTACCTTTTTTGGATGATTTTTTCTGGGGCTCATTTTTTGGAAGGGGATCCATAATCATCAAAATCTGCCCCATTTTCACCATTGTTTCGTTTTCTACCAATATTTCACGGATAATGCCCTCCTGAGGGGCCTTAATTGAGTTCATCAGCTTCATCACCTCAACGATACCCACCTGATTACCTGTCTTCACTGTACTTCCCACTTCTACAAAAGGTTTTGCTCCAGGGGCAGGTGACCGATAGAAGGTTCCGGTTAACGGGGAGCTGATTACGATACCAGAGAAATCCTGGATTGCATCTTCACCTCCTGAATCTGATGGCGATTCCACAGCTTCTTTAGGCTTTGGTCTTGCCTCAGGTATTGCCTTTGCAATCTTTTTTTCTGGGGCACTAGAAGATGCCTCTTGAGAGCCAATCTTTTCCGGGGAAACCTCGATTGTCCTGGACACCGTCTCTGAACCACTTTGCCTCCCTTTAATAACATCCAGCTTAAGATCTCCCAATTCGAGATGTAATTCCTGACATGCAGAATCATCAATGATCTTTAAAATATCAACTACATCCTTGTAAGTTAAGTCATACGTGAGCTTTGCCTCGTTTGATTTCATAGTACTTCCTCCCCTTATTCAGAAAAATTTGCTGTTCATCAGCTAAATGCTAATAAATTTCTTGCCAACCCATGAGATCCCTTCAAAACATGCCACCGGCACCACATGACCGAATTGGTTATCCAGGCAAATCATGGGTTAGTCTCCTCTCTCATTTTAATCTACCTTCACAATTACCGCATCGCTTTGACCATAGCCTCCACAAATAGCGGCTGATCCATAACCCCCGCCGAGTCTGCGCAACTCATAGATTAAAGTCATTATCAGTCGGGCACCGCTAGCGCCAGTTGGATGGCCTATCGCCACCGCTCCACCATTTACATTTGTAATTGAGCGGAGATGTTTCAATAATTGGTTATCTCCGTTGCTCAATACCTTTGTGCTAACCAAAGGCACTGCAGCAAAAGCTTCATTTATTTCTATTCTTTTCATATCTTTTAATTTCAGCCCTGCCTTTTTTAGGGCTTTCTGTGTAGATAAGGCCGGCATATATGGTGATGAAAGCGGATCTCCAGCCATATTCGCATAGGATAAAATAGTGGCTAAAGGCTCTAATCCCATCTCTTTTTGCTTTTCTTTCGACATCAATACCAGTGCCGTAGCCCCATCATTAAGTCCGGGTGCATTACCCGCGGTAACCGTTTTACCCCCATAGACCGTTGGAAGTTTGCTCAACTTTTCCATGGAAGTATCGGACCGGGGTGATTCATCTTTGTCCATAAGCACTGCTGGCCCTTTCTTTTGGGAAATCTCAACAGGATGGATTTCATCTGCAAATCTCCCAGCATTGAATGCTTCAAAATATTTTTGATGGCTCCCCAATGCCCATCGATCCTGATCTTCTCTGCCAAATCCATATTCTAAAGCGACTTCACCGACCCCAACAGCAATAGGCATGTCAACGATTGGGTTGCGCATGAACAGCGGTTCTTCAAGCATAATCCCACCTAGACGCAATCCCCATCGAGCATTACGTGCTACAAGAGGAGTCTGGCTCATAGCTTCCATTCCACCGGCAACTGCAGTTTCGATTTCTCCAGCCAGAATATTCCGCATTGCCAGTGCTGTACAGGTCATTGAAGAACAACAGGCACGATCCAATGTCAGTGATGGAGTTTCCGGGGGTAATCCTGTTGCAAATAGAATCTGACGGGCTGCCACCGAGGCAGTACCTGCAAGTATGGCCACCCCCATAAAAAGCTCATCCACTGTCTTCGGTTCCAGATTAATCTTCTCCATTACAGACTTTACAGCCATGGTCCCAAGCTCGACTGCGGAAAAATCTTTCAATAACCCCCCAAACTTCCCAAAAGGTGTCCTCACCGCACTCACTACTACCATTTCACGCATTGTTAACCTCCCTATCTTGCATAAGAAAAATCACATTTTTCTTATATTCATCTGTTTTCTTAGATAATCTCTTCTTTACGAAGCCTTTGAATCTTTTCATCGTCATATGCCAATAGATCTTTCAATATAGCTTCTGTATGCTCCCCCAAATCAGGTGCCGTCTTTGCGGGAACATCTTTTGCCTTTGTCATCCTGATTGGTGTTCTGGCAAATACACGTTTTCCAGCAATAGGATCATCGATCTCCAGCAACATTTTTCGTGCCTTAAGATGCGGACAATTAACTAAATCTTCAGTGTTTTGTACCGGACCTACCGGAACACCCTCCTTCAGAAGCGCTTCGACAACCTCTTCGCTGGTCCTCGCCTCCATCCATTCTTTAACTATGGGATCAAGAAATGCCTTATTTTTAACCCTCTCAAGGCCATTAACAGTCAGAGGGTTTTTAATTAGATCCTCGCGATCTATGGCTCTGCAAAACCGTTCCCATATAAACTCATTGGCCACAAGAAGTGCGACATAACTGCCATCTTTAACCTTAAAGGTCCCCATAGGGTGTTGAAATTTTCCGGCCGTTCCCCTTCTCACGATCAATCCGGCAAACGAGTAAATCATGACACCCATGGCATTCAGAGCAACTAGACTGTCATACATGCTTGAATCGATAAACTGTCCCTCGCCCGTCTTTTCCCGCATAAACAATGCCAGCAAGATTGCATACCCTGTTACAACACTGGTAAACAAATCTGCTAAACCAGGGAGCCCCCATAACGGCGGCCCGTCTTCTTCACCAATGTGATCTAAAATTCCTGCCATTGCCTGAATCACGGGGTCAAAGGCGGGTCTATCGGAATAAATCCCTTTGAGGTTTTCAAGCCTTCCAAATCCACTAATGGCTGCGTAGATAAGTCTAGGGTTTATTTTTTCCAAGACATCATATCCCAAGCCCAGTTTTTCTACGGTCTTAGGCCCCAAGTTTTCCACAACGACATCGGCATGTTTAATCAGTTCCTTATATATCTCTTTACCTTCTTCACTTCGAATATTTAGTGTGACACTCTTCTTGTTCCGGTTATATATCTTAAACCCTCCATAAGCCTTATTCCCCTTTTCATCTTCAACAACAGGAAGATAATTCCTTCTGGGGTCTCCAACACCTGGTCGCTCAATCTTAATCACCTCAGCACCATTATCTGCCAACCACATTGTACAGTCAGGACCTGCAAGATATTGTTCTAATGCAAGCACCCTAATACCTTCTAATGGATAATCCATATTCTCCTTTCCCCCTTTTACACCTTATAATAAAACTATTCCTTGATAGCTTTTATAATAATATCAGCCATCGCAAGGAGATGGTTTTTTCGAGCCTGAATGGTTTCCTTAGACTTGAGATCAGTTTTCAACAGATGCTCCAATACCCCACTACAAGTAAAATGTGTTATGATCATACCATAGAAACTGATAACCAAACGCTCGGCTACAAGTTCACCAGAGCGGGTTTTCGGGTATGCTTTGCGGATCACCTTAATAACCATTTGGAAATTTTGAATCATGTGCTGGATAACCCTATCCATGTTTTTACCACCGGTTATCTCGCGCTGTACTATGCGTATATAATTTTTGTTTTGTTCAAGAAAATCAAGATACACATTGATAACATGTTCTAACCTATCTTCTATATCTTCTCTACCGAGCAAAACATTTTGCAATGTATCAGAGAGATTCTCGAAATAATGGTCAAGGACTGATTGGAACAACCCTTCTTTATTTTTGAAATGATAATGGATAAGCGACTTATTTGTATTGGAAATCTTTGCGATCTCTCTAGTAGTAGTGGCATCAAACCCTATTTTACCAAAAAGGGTGTCAGCAGCCTGCAATATTTTTCCTCTGGCACTCATAAAATAGCTTCTCCTATTCAAAATAAATTGGCCAACCAACCAATTAAAATATATCTATATCATATTTTTCTTGCATGTCAAGATTTTTTTCTGGAGGTGTGTTCCATATTCAAAAAAATAGTCTAAAAAAAGCTTGACAACCGCAGGTGAATTGATTAATTAAAGTAAATAGATTGGGCGACCGATCGATTAGATAGGGGGGAGACACAAAAAAAACACAGGAGATCAGATGGAACAAGTGTTATGTTATTGAATAACTATATTATATGAAAATAGGCACAAAGTTTTGTAGGGGCGATGCCCTCATCGGCCCGTTCCCCGAACGGGCCCTACTTTGTGATACGTTCATTTTCATGCTTCGTTGTGTCCGACAGGACATGCGCGTTTATATGAGTGCGCCAGGCAAAGCTGGCAATTTCTTGTCGGTTAAAGTCCGACATAGGCAAAGGATAGCTAC
>JAGGYK010000155.1 GCA_021162585.1 Deltaproteobacteria bacterium | reverse complement strand
GCCCTGGCTGAGGTGCCTGCCATCAAGAATGCATCTGTTTATAGCCTGACCCGTTACGTAAATTCGAGTGTGATTGAGTATCCTGCCATTTTACGGCAGTGGACCGACGCTTTGGCAAACTGAATGGATTTGCCGTTAAGCTTAAGAATATAGAACAGCTTTGGAGGAACTTAATAATATAAACGGCAGATAACAGAAAGCTTCAGATACGTCCAGAGCGTTACACGAAATCGCTAACTACAGGCGATTATTAGAAAAGGTTATAAATGTTGAAACAATAATAAATAAGGGGGGGAGTAAATAAAATGGAAGAACCCAAAATAAGGATTGATGTAAGAAATATGCCAAAGGTAGCAGATAGGCCAAAAAAAGTTTCAAGGGAACTTGATGCAATTGAATCAGGAGAATATGCGGAAATAATAGCGGATGATGAGAGGATGCTTAAACTTGCGCCCAAAGTGATAGAATCGATTGGAAAAGCCGATTTTGTCAGGTCGTGGAAAGGAGATGATGGATTTTATTATACTTTGATAAAAAAGAAATAATTCAGGGGGAATGAACATGCTAAAAATAGAAGAGGAATGGCTTCAAAGAGTATTACCGGAAGGTTTTCCCTGCCCGTCATCGACTCTTATTAGTGGTCCTGGAGGAACTGGGAAGCCGTTGATAGAATTTGCATTTGTTTCTTCTTGGTTAAAATCTGGCGGTTCTGTCATAGGGATACCTTTACAATATCCAACTGCAGAGTTTGTAAATGCCGGTATGAAAAAGTTGTACAACGTAAACCTCGGGAACTATCATGGGAAAATAATGCATATCCAGTTTGATCCTTTTGTCGATGAATATGAAAAAAGAGGGAATGATGTTCTAAAGGCAAATCTATTAAAACCGAGTGTGTGGAGTCAGGTAATTGAAAGAGCAGACAGCATGATTGAAAAAAGTGATTTGGGAACTTTAGTTTTTGGCTCTGCTCTGAACCTGCTCCTTTTTTCACCAACATACAAAAAGGATGTAATGAAATATTTCAAAGATATTATCAAAAATGATAAGGGTAAGACATATATCTTTTCTGTAAGCACCAGCGCATTTGCGGATGAGATTAAAATATGGGAAGAGTCAGCAGATAATTTGATGTATACACGAATGGAAAAGCCCATGAGATTATTTTTTAGGATATCTAAGATGAGGAAAGTAAAATTTTCCGGAGAAGAGATAGAAGTTCCGATATCGCGAGAAGCACTTATTGAGATTAAAGATGTGGCAGAGGAAACACGGAAGAGAATTATTCCCCAAATAATGAAGATTTAGGTGGTGAAAATGGTTGTTAGTTTCTGCATTAATCCCTTACGAAATTAACAGGCAAAAATTACGGGGACTATCGTATTAGTAAAGATGCATTTATGACTTGACAAAAAGCTGAATAGTTATTAGATAGGCCTAACAATAATAAGTAATTCTAATAAATTGAGTTTCCTTTTCGTGTTTTCGTAATAAAAATATATCTTGCTTGGTTCCGGTTTGTCCGTGTTGGGAACATAGGGAAAACGATTCAGACGTGATGTCCTCTTTCATAAAGGAAGTAGCTCATGGAAAATATCATTGAAGTGAGAAAGCTTTATCATAGTTATGGCAAACACGTCATTTACGAGGGCTTAAACTTCACAGTGGAACGGGGGAGAATCTTCGGTCTACTCGGTAAAAACGGTGTGGGGAAAACTACGCTGATTAATATATTAATGGGGTTTTTGCATCCGACTTCCGGCAGGTGCCTGGTGCTGGGTGAAGATTCCCACAATTTATCCCCGGAAACGCGAGGGAAGATCGGCCTCTTGCATGAGGGTCATCTGGCATATGAATTTATGACGATTGCGCAGATCGAGAGGTATTATTCAGGTTATTATCACGACTGGAATCGGGACTGGTATTATGAACTGATTGATATGATGGGTCTTTCTTACAACCATAAGATATCAAAGATGTCCTGCGGGCAGCGCTCCCAGGTCGTGCTGGGTCTGATACTTGCGCAAAATCCGGAGCTGATGATACTGGACGATTATTCAATGGGGCTGGGCGCGGGATATCGCAGACTTTTTCTCGACTACCTGACTGAATACGTAAAAAATGGTGACAAAACCGTTTTTGTTACTTCTCATATCGTACAGGATCTGGAAAAACTTGTGGATGATATCATCTTTATCGGGAAAGGTGGTTATCTACTGCAAACATTGCTGATAGAGTTCATGGACAGTTTCAAACAATACCGGTTTAAAAATGGCAAAGGCGTGAAGCTGCCTGGAAAAGATGACATTATCAAAAATGTTGAAATTATCGGGGACAAGGTTTCCGTTTATACTTTCGAATCAAAAGAACCTGCCAGGGAACATCTGATGAAAAAGGGTGTTGAAACTGTAGATTTTGAAGAAGTCCCCATGACCCTTGAAGACGCCTTCATCGGGCTGATGGGAAGATACTAAGGGAGCATTCATGATTCGTTCAACATTTTATAAAGAATGGCTGAAGATACGATATTACGTTTTGGGGGCTCTTGTTTTCAATATCCTCTTTTTTATTTATCTCTTTTTCGATATCAGGGAGCCTTTTCAAAATGGCCCGGCCATTATGGCCTGGTACAGCGCTATCCATATCCACACGATATTTTATGAAAAGATAAAATACCTGCTGCCCGCCACCGGCATACTGATCGGCATAGCGCAGTTTATTCCGGAAATAACAAAAAGCAGGCTGAGGATGTCTCTACATCTGCCGGTAAATCCGAATCTGCTTATCCTTTCCTATGTTTGTATTGGTATTGCTGCCGTCATTGTCATCGGCATCATCGATATCATCCTTTTTTATATCATTGTAATCAAATTTTTTCCAAAGGAAGTTTCATCCAGCGCCTTGATGACGGGTCTACCATGGTTTTATTCCGGCCTGGTTGCCTATCTGGCAACGACACAGGTGATTCTGGAAACGAAATCGGGAAGGCGAATATTTTATGCCGTTATTTTTTGCCGATTTATTGGCCTCTTTTTCATGAGCAACGAATACAGCAGCTACGCTCATGTGACAGAAAGATTATTTCTTATATCACTTTTATTTATCCCTGCGATCTTTTTTCCTCTCTATCGTTTCAGGAATGGAGGTATAGAATGATGGTTGCGAGATTATCACGCTACACGATTATTATAATTTCCATATCTGTTATGGGCATCTATATGCCGCATTTCTATTGGAAGGCCTTTGGAACCAGCCCGTGGAGGACGCTTCTTCTTTACAGCTCGCCTTATCAAAAATTTGTTTATAAGGAGATAAAAGTCGCGCACCGGTTTCGATATGGAGATGAGACAGGCAAAATGTATGACAGAAAAGGCTTTGAAGAGCTTTTACCGTTTCTTTACTGGAAAAATCTGGATAAGATGGGAAAACTTCCCATTACCATCGATGGAGGGACATATGATGAAGACGTAATAAAGAAAGGCCGTCAGAGCTTTGAATTGATGCCCCGGATGTTCCCGGACAAACACCCCCAGATAAAGCTCTATCCCATGTTTGACACAAAACGGGATGTGGCGCTGCTTCAATTTCCGAAAGAGATGTTTCGGATAACGGACGGCCGAATGGAGTTTATCACCGCTTCAACCAATACAATCGATGAGCATTTAAGTGATATGCTTACCAATGCATTAAAAACTGAAGGTTTTACATTTCCGGCAAGGCTGATTGCGGGCAAGACGACCAGTATGAAGCCCTTTGACGAGGGATACTTTATCGTTGACGGCAAAAACAGAGTCTATCATCTCAAGCGCGTTGATAACGGACCTGTCTGCATTAGAACCCCTATCCCGGAGAACATCGGAATACGCAATATCAGGATTTCAGAAAACAACCGGCGAGAATTCTACGGCACGCTTCTGACCAACTCCGGGCAACTCTATCTTATCAGTTATGATAATTACCGGCTTATACCCCTGCCACTGGAGAATTATAACCCTGACACAATGGATCTGAAGATGTTGGTAAATCCTGTTTATCGTACAATTACATATTCCGACGAAAACAGAGTCTATGCTGTGGCAACTGACAGAGATTATAACGTTATTGCGAGATACCATCGTGATATGCCTGTGGTAAACGGGAAGTTGGTTAAGACTGCTTATTCGGTATTATTTCTCTTTTCAATTCAACCGAAACCGGATACCAAAATCAGCAGATACATGTCATTTGATATTCTTACTAACGGTTGGCCCGGACTGATCGGGATTGCCGCGTCCATTTTGATCTATATCGCCTATATGCGCATAAAAAAATACAATATGAAGGCAAATTGGTTTGATCTCGTGGTTATCCTGTTCACGGGTCTCTATGGACTGATTGCTGCGATGATCATAAGGCCGGAACCCTGGGACTAATGCGCAGGGACCGTCGGCTCAACAACCTCTTAAATCAAAAATATCGTAAGGAGATATTAGACCTTTCAGACTATAGTGAGGAAGAGCGCTTAACCCTCTGGGAGAAGAAGCTTAAGGTTGGGGACATTTGAGGGGTTTATTGGGTGACTCTATCGCGTAAGGATCTTGGTGTTAAAACACCCTATAAACTCTTTGGAGACGTGCATATGCTTTCCCATCTCAATGGCGGTGAAACAAGGGAGTATCTAAGAGAGGCTATTAGCATCAGAGAAAAAAACGAAGCGCTTGCCAAAAGATTAGAGCACGAAAAGACCATAAGAAGACAACAGAAGAAGGAATTGGTTACTTTGAAGAAAGACCTTATTGAAATGGAGAGGAAATACAATGCCACAAGGGTAGAAAACAGCAAATTAACTCAAAAGTTAGGAGAAATTCGCTCTACCAAGCAAATTGATGAACTTGAAGATGAAAACCTTGTCCTAAAAAATCAGCTACAAAAAAGTGATGATATATTAAAAAGATATACGAACCTGATTGAATCACTAAAAGAAGAGAAGGAAGGAATCCTCTCAAATCTATCAAATCTGGAAGAGACCAACCGCCTCTTAAAAAATGAGGCCTATGATACCCTACAACAACTTTCCAACATCCACCTTCAATGTGATGAAAGTTGTCCTGCCTTTGATCTTTGCGCCAAAAGGATTTTGATTGTGGGTGGAATGACAAGGCTCTCATCCATTTATCGTGATTTGATTGAAGAAAGGGGAGGAATGTTTGATTACCATGATGGTTATATGCGTGGTGGTGAAACCATCCTGGAAGATCAGATTAAGCGTTCTGACTTTGTATTATGTCCAGTCGATGTTAACAGCCACAACGCATGCCTAAGTGTCAAGAAGTTTTGCAAAAAGTTGCAAAAATCTTATCAAATGCTCTCCAGCTCAAGTTTGACCGGTATTACTCGAGCGCTGATAAGTGTCACAATGTAACCTTAAGATATTGGCAAAAATAACTGAAAGAAGACCTGATTCACAAAGGAGATAATTTTCTATGCGTAGATTATTAATAATATGTTTACTGTTACTCTTTACAGTAGCAGTAATAAACGCGGAGAGTAACCAGGAAGATATTCCGGCAAAGGTTCAAAAAAAGGTTACCTCTACCATTAATATCAGACAGGAGACTCAAAAGAGAGAGGATGCCTGGGCAGGCCAGAAGGCTGAGCTTATTGCTCGATATCGTTCTCTGCAGGCAGAGCTGGAATACCTGAAAAAGGTTAAAGTCAAGACAGAACAAATGCTACACGCCCAGGAAGTCCAGATTGCTGAAATTGAGCATATGATTAAAGAGTCAGCCAAAATCAAGAAAGAGTTGCAATCCTACCTGGAATTGGTAATAGAGCAGCTAGAAGAGCAAATTAAAAAAGACATTCCTTATCTTTCAAAGGAACGTGCGGATCGAATTACCTCAATTAAAGAGACACTTATTCTACCGGATAAACCATTAGCAGAGAAATATAGAAGGGTTATGGAGGCGCTTGAGATAGAGGTTGAGTACGGACGTAGCGTTGAGGTCTATCAGGAAACAGTAGATCTTGGTGGTGAGCCACTTCTAGTCGATGTGCTGCGCGTAGGCCGTCTATCCCTGTTCTGTCGAACACCTGACGGTAAACTAATAGGCACCTTTGATCAAAGGGATCAGAAATGGGTAGTTCTGCCCTCTAAATATCGAAGAGAGATCAACAAGGCAATAGAGATTGCAAACAGACAGCGCCCTATTGAACTCGTAAGGCTCCCCATAGGGAGGATAGCAGTACCATGAGATATGTACTTACATTGTGTTTAGTCCTCCTTTTAGCAATACCGCTATATGGGAGAGATATGCGAGAGGCTTGCCAAAAGGCAGAGTCTGAATACAAAACATCACTTTCTGAGGCCGAGGCTGCTGAGAAGCGCATACTTGAAAATCGGGCATCCTTAGAAGAAGAGATATCCAGTATAAAATCTGAGATAAGATTGTTAAATAGTGATATCAAGTCCATGCAGGAGAAAGCTGTCAGGCTAAGAGAGAAAGAAACGAGGCTTTCTTCTAAGAAGTCTAAGATAGAGATGGATATGAATGAATTAATTGGTACGGTGCGGGCAGTAGCAAGGGACTTAGAATCTACTCTCAAACAATCTTACTTTACCACCCGTTTTCCTAAGCGCATGAATTCTATTGAACCAATCTTAAGAAAAGGCCATTTTCCCGGGATGGACGACCTTAAGACAATAAGTGATCTATTTTTTCAGGAGATGATCCTCTCTGGTGAGGTTGTTTTATGTAAAGGCACTTTTCTTAATCGCTCTGGGATGGTTCAAGATGGCCATATTTTAACCATTGGTAGATTTAATGCTGCTTATAAAGACAGAAAAGAGACTGGACTCTTAGGCTATTCCGAGAGTGGCCAACAATTTTTTGCTATCTCCACTCTGCCATCAAGGGCGATTCGTAGAAATCTTCAGAGATATATGCATGGAAAGATAGATGAAGTCTATCTTGATCTTTCCGGGGGAGCAGCCCTGCGCCAGATTACGCACAAACTTACCCTTTTAGGCCAGATCGAAAAAGGTGGCCCACTTGTGTGGCCTATCCTGGCTATCGGGCTACTTGCCCTTAGTTTAGTGGTGGAGAGGATATTTTTTCTTAAAAAAGTTCACCACAACACCGACATCATTATGGGAAAGGTCAATGAGCTTGCCTTACAGGAAAGGTGGGAGGAATGTGAGGATTCGCTTGCAGAGAATGAAGGAGGGCCAGTACATAATGTCTTAATGGCAGGGCTAAGGAGTCGGAGAGAAGATCGTGAAGCCTTGGAAAGTATTCTGCAGGAGGCGATCTTACATGAGCTACCCCGTTTAGAGCGTTTTTTACCAACAATCAATATCTTAGGAGCAATCGCACCATTGCTTGGCCTGTTGGGCACGGTAACCGGTATGATCTCTACCTTTCATGTCATTACCCTCTATGGTACTGGTGATCCCCGGATGATGTCAGGTGGTATTTCAGAGGCCCTGGTTACAACCGAACTGGGTCTGGCAGTGGCTATTCCCATCATGCTCCTGCATGTCTTTCTAAGCCGACGAGTAGAACATATTATAGGGGATATGGAGGAAAAGGCAGTGGCCCTGATCAACACTATTCATAAGGGGAAGAAAGGTTGATGGATCTCTTTACCCAAGCCGTGCTTTACCTTCGCCCAGGTGGCATAATGATGTTGCCTATTATCATTGTTTCTCTGGTCATGTGGGCCTTGATAATAGAGCGTGCAATCTATTTTCAAAAGATCGAGCAAAGGGATATCAGTTTAGAGCAGGCAGTGGAACTCATGGAAGGCAAGCTGACGATTCCGATTGATGAATTATCCCTGGCCGGCCTGCGGGCCAGGATGGTAGCCAATTTTCTTAAGGCACGTACAGGTAGCCCACAATTGGATCTTAGTATTTTGGAGCACTGCACCCTAAGAGAACGCCCTGAGCTCAGGCGTTATATTGCAGTAATTGCGGTATTGGCGGCTGTGGCACCCCTACTTGGTCTTTTGGGTACAGTAAGCGGTATGATGACCACCTTTAATGTAATCTCTATCTTTGGTACTGGCAATGCCAAGGCCATGGCCGGGGGTATCTCCGAGGCATTGCTTACAACCCAGAGTGGCCTTCTGGTGGCCATACCCGGACTTTATATGAGTATCTATCTCTCCAGACATGCCAAACGTTTAGAAGATCGATTAGATGAAGTGGTCTTGACATTAAAAAGATTTGTATCTTGAAAGTAGTTACCCCATGATCAATATACGCCAAGAGCGCCGCAATCATAAGACTGCGGAGATAAATATTACTCCGCTGATTGATCTGGTCTTCTTGCTTTTAATCTTTTTTATGGTAACCACCAGCTTTGTCAAGGAAACCGGTATTGATGTTGAGCGCCCTACTGCGTCAACAGCAGTACTTAAGGAAAGAGGTAATATCTTGATCGGGGTCTCTAAAGATGGGCTGATTTACCTGGATAGAAAACAGATCGATATTAGAAGTGTGCGCGCTCACATTGAAAGGTGTCTGGCAGAAAACCCAGAAGGTACAGTGATAATAGTAGCGGATAAAGGCAGTCATACTGGGGTGGTAGTTCGGGTAATGGATCAATGTCGCATGGCCGGGGCGAAAAATATAAGCATTGCTACATCTAAGACCAGTGAGGAATGAAGCACAGGCCTTATAATACGGTCTTTATAGTTATAGGGTTGGCTCTATTGATTAATATCCTCCTGTTCGGCCTGTTATCGCTACTTGTGCAGAAGGGTCCTACTAAAAGTGATCTAGAGACTATTGTACCGATTAATCTGGTGAGGATTAGAAGAGAACCCCCTCTGCCTCCAGAGGAGAAAAAGGAGTTGCCTGAGAAAAAACCACCAAAGGTGGTCCCCACGATCAAAATGAAGCAACCTCTCCCTAAAAGGCAGGAAATAAAGCTAGATTTACCCAAGCTGAGCTTTGAGATAAATCCCAAATTGACCAGCGGCATACCTGTAGCCATGCCAGATACCTCGGGCTTTTATTATGATCAGGGTGAGGTAGATCAGGTGCCCGTACCAATTTTCAAGATAAAGCCATTCTATCCTTACCGTGCCAGGCAATTAAATACCACTGGCGAGGTCAAGGTTAGCTTTATAGTGGATGAACATGGTCATGTAAGTCAAATAAAGATTATTGAGGCCAAGCCGCCCGGGATATTTGAAGATAGTGTGCTCAAGGCACTACCATCCTGGCGGTTTTCGCCTGGGAAGATACAAGGGGAGCCAGTACCTACATTAGTGGTTACAACGATTGAATTCAATATGGAGGGCATGTGAAGCTCAAGGCTAAAAGCTCAAGGCTAAAAGCAAAGAAGCTTGAAGCTCAAGGCTCAAAGTTTCTCTTGCCTTCTTGCTTTCAGCTTTCAGCTCTTCTACTTTCAGCTTTCACCTTCTTGCTTTTAGCTTTGTTCTTCTGCCAGGCGTGGGCTGATGCCCCAAGGATGAACCCCAGGGTACAGGGTATTGTGTATGCTGCCCAGCAGGCAATTGCAGATAAGGATTATGATAAAGCAGTGCAGATTTTACAAAATTTCCTAAAAAAGCACCCTAAAAGGGATCATTATTTGGTGGAATTTACCTTAGCCAATGCCCTGGCCTTATCTGAGAAAGAACAAGAGGGCTTAGCCCATTATCAGGCTGCGGTCAGGCTATATCCTGAGTGCTCCCCAGCCTGGCAAAATATGGGTAAGCTCTACTTTGATTTAAAACAATATGATAAGGCAGGTGATTGCCTGTCCAAGGCATATAGTCTCGCTGAGATCAAAGATGTATCAAACCTTTACTATGCTGCAATATCTTATGTCCTTGCTGAAAGGCATAACAAGGCTTTGCCTCACCTTAAATACCTTGTCTCTGGCAAAGCTGGCCCTCCAAAGATTGAATGGCTGGAGGCGTTTTTTCAAGTATGTATGAAGCTCCATCTAAAGGATGAGGCATTTAAGGTAATTCAATATCTTATTAATGAAGATGAGGACAACCCCCGCTGGTGGAAGTTCTTAGCGTACCTCTATCTGCAGCAAAACGATTATAAGAATGCAGTGGTCGCACTCACTATACGCTCTTATATTATCCCTTTAAAAAAGGATGATCTTGTGTTGCTAGGTGATCTTAATTATGCGATCGGCCTTCCTTTAAAGGCTACAGGGTATTACGAACAGGCTATTGCCCTGGAAGATGATATAAAACCCGCTGAATATGAAAAACTGGCCTCTGTTTACATTGCCGGCCATAAACCTGCAAAGGCCAAGGATGTATTGAATCGTGCTTTAAAGAAAAAACCAACTTCCAGATTATGGTTCATGCTGGGCCAGGTGCTTTATGAAGAAGAAGAATTTGATGAAGCTTATCAAGCTTTTGAGCAAAGTGCAAGCCTCCATGATAAAGATGGCAGGCCATGGCTAATGATGGCCTACTGTGCCTTACAGATGGATAAATATAATAATGCTAGAAGTGCCCTTCAAAAGGCTGCTCGCTTTCCCAAACAGCAAAAGAAGGCAAAAGAATTGTTAAAGCAGCTAAATCTAGCCTCGAATATTAGAAATAAAGACAGTAGAAGGTAGCTTTCTAAGAGTATAAAAATGGAGGTGTATAAATGACAAAAAAATCTTTTGTTCTGAGTTTGCTTGTAGGTGTATCTTTATGTTTTTCCACCCTTGTTTCTGCCCATAGCCTGTGGCTGAATGTGACAAATTATTCTCCTGAAATCTATCCTAAGTTTGGGGCAAACACAAAAATCTATTTTGGGTGGGGGCATCATTATCCAGTGGATGATTTTTTATCTCAGGAGATCCTGGATGATTTTTCTTTAATTGGCCCAAGCGGCAATAAAGTTAAGTTAAATCCCAATCCGGGTGGTTTTTTGGCCACCAGCATCTCTCTTAAAACTCCAGGAACATATCTGGCCTGCGCGATTCTAAGACCAGGATTTTATACCATATATGAGGAAAAGGGTAAAGTCCACCATAAGCCTGGCCCTAAAATAGGACTAGAAGGGGTTATTATGAGCCTCCACTATGAAATATTCGCAAAGGCCTTGATAAATGTGGGTAAAAAATCAGGTGATTCTTTTAAAAGACCTGTAGGTCATAGCCTGGAAATAGTCCCCTTAAAAGACCCATCTGAACTTAAGGTAGGAGATTTCTTGCCAATTCAGGTATTATTTAAAGGGAAGCCTGCCAGATATTGCAAGGTATATGCTACCTACAACGGTTTTTCATCCAAGTGTGATTATGCCTATACCACTATTGCAGATAGAAAAGGAGAGGCAAGAATAAGGATTATCCACCATGGTCCATGGCTTATAAAGACAGACATGAAGTTACCCGCGACTGAGGACTTAAAGGAGAAATGCGATGAGCTTTCCTATTCAGCCACCTTAACCCTTGAGGTTCCATAAAAAGCAGGCGGAGGCTTAACAGGTTGTTGCCCAAAGGATTCGGGTAACAGCCTGTTGACGATTTACTGATGCCTAGAAGAAAGCATAGCTGAAAGCTGATCCCTGTTAAATATTTCTGTTCAAAGTGATGTCAAAATCAAGAGTTTAAATGGGAAAAGCAAGGCAAACTAAGATTAATAAGGAGAAAACAAATGGAGGATGGAACAAAAGATAGGTTAAATATCGGGATGTCTGATCATTATACCTCTGAAATGACCGCGCGCGATCAGCGCCATTTTTTTGCCAATGAAAATGGTGACCCTTTGCATGCTGCTTTTGATAAAAAGCGGGTCGTGCATCCGGGTGCAATGGGACGGCCTCTTGCCCCTGAAAGGATTAACGAAGCATGGGCTAAGGTAATGGCCAAAGAAGGGAAGAAAGAAAAAAGAGCTGCATATTTTCATATACCATTTTGTGAGACCCACTGTCTTTTTTGCGGCTTTTACTTAAACCCCTTTAAGGCTGGGGAAGAAGAAAATCGTTATGTCGATTATGTGATACAAGAGCTTGAGATGGTAGCAGATGCCCGGTTTATCAATGCACATCCCTTTCATGCTGTCTATTTAGGAGGAGGCACCCCAACTGCCCTGAGTGCAGGAAACCTTTTAAGGCTTTTAAGGGCAATCAAAAAATATTTGCCCCTGGCCAATGACTGCGAGGTCACGGTTGAAGGTAGAATTCATCATTTTTCAGATGACAAAGTTTGTGCCTGCATCGAGGGAGGGGTTAATCGTTTCTCCATAGGTGTTCAGAGTTTTGATACGCATGTGCGGAGAAAGATGGGGCGTATTGAGACAGGAGAGGAGGTTGCAGAAAGATTAAGGTGTATAGACAGTCTAGACCAGACTGCTACAATAATAGATTTAATCTATGGCCTACCTTATCAGACCATGGAAATATGGGAAGATGATGTAAAAAGATACATCGAATTGGGGTTAGATGGTGTGGATCTGTACCAGCTAAATATCTTTAAAGTGGGAAGGCTTGAAAAGGCTGCCCGGAAAAAGTTGGTAGCACTACCTGCTGATATCAAGATGCAGGCAGATATGTTTGCAAAAGCAGTAGAGATCATGAAGCATGCCAGATATCGGAGGCTTTCCATGAGCCACTGGGGAAAAACCACACGGGAGAGAAACATTTATAATACTTTAGCCCTTTCTGGCAAGGTCTGCGTCCCTTTTGGCTCTGGTGCTGGTGGATGGGTGGACGAATATCTCTTTTTTCAGGATCGTAGCCTAGATAGTTATTATCAAAGGATTGATGAGGGTAATAAACCAATTGCCATGGCCATGAAACAGCCTGAGAATAACGACCTATTCAAAACACTTATAGGGCAGATGGAACAGGGGCATTGCCACCTAAAAGGGCTTGGAGGGAGCTATGGCTTTAAGCTTGAAGAAATTTTCCTGCCCATCCTTGAACAGTGGGAAAAGGTTGGTCTAATTAAAATGAATGATGGCTGGATAGATCTAACCTTGGCGGGTGAGTTCTGGCAGGTCAATCTCTGCCAGGCATTGATCGATTATTTCACTATGGTGATTAGCGGACATCCAGGAAGTCCAGGCATGTTTGCCCTTTAAGCATGACTTTTGAATAACGTAATCCTTCCAGATAAAATCATGCATAGAAACCGAGCAATTAGAATATGCTTGATTGGTATAGGTGTACTTTTTGTAGGAGTTGGAACTCTTGGAATAATCATGCCTCTTTTACCTACAACTCCGTTTCTTGTGCTTGCCGCTATATGCTTTTCCCGAAGTTCAAAAAGGTTCCATAACTGGCTTCTTAGCAACAGATGGTTCGGGGCTTACATCAAGAATTACCGTGAGGGTAAGGGGATTTTATTAAGGCAAAAGATTATAATTCTGTTACTCCTGATATTCACAATAGGGTTCTCATGCATCTTCGTGCTCGATCATGGGCTAGGCAGGATCATTTTATTATTGATCGTTATTGGCGTAAGTATACACGTCCTTAAATTACCAACCTTACATAACCCCGATGCATCGAGGTTAAAAGCAAAGTAGTCTTAAAGATGATTACCATCAAGATTCTATAAGGAGGAAATGGTTATGAAAACACTGATTGTTTGTAGCAGCAAATATGGCTCAACCAAGGTGATCGCCGGATGGATTGCTGAAAGACTCGGATTTGAGTCTCTGATAACTGATGTGAAAGATGCCCCAAATCCAGATGAATTTGATCTGGTTATTCTGGGTTTCGGGATTTACGAAGATCGTCCCATGCCTGAAATACTGGATTATATTGATAAACATATCAAGATACTGGAAGAGAAGAAAAAGGTCATCTTCGGGGTATGCTTGGATACACGCGGGTTTTTTGTAAAAGGGAAAATCCACGGGGGTTGGGAGTATATTAGACCTATAATAAAGAGATTTAAAGATTCGCCTATCCATGCCGGTGTCCTGCATGGAGAGATAAATCCATCCAAACTTACCACCAATGATGAAAAGAGGCTGATGCTTTTTTATAATAAAATGCTTAAGCGAAACTACACCGCCGTCCCTTATCGAACAAAGATGAATAAGGAGGAGGTATGGACATTTGCGGAGAGGATATTGAACAAATTAGAGGGTAAGTTCTATTAAAGTGGATTATGGTATGAATTTATTCCATAAAAAGTCTTATGGGTTAAAAGTAAATAATCTCTGCAAAAAACCTGGGCATATGTAACCTTCCTGTAGCCTCAATGGTATATTTATAGTTATTTAGTAGTATATT
>JAGGYK010000192.1 GCA_021162585.1 Deltaproteobacteria bacterium | reverse complement strand
TCTTTGCCAATTTCTAATACCCTCTTCATCAGCGTCTCCTCCTTCCAAATGGCTTCTTAATATCTTAAAATTAAAACCACTTTAGGAGCCGCTACCTCAAATTTCAACTAACTTTAACACACCTTCAGGGAAAGTGGCGCAAAATATCTTTTGCAGGGCACCAATTATACAGATATTGAAGAAACTGTTGCAGGAATTAAAAGACAACACAATATCCTTGAGCAGATTGGAATCAATCCAGAAGAAAGATACGGTTATAAAGTTATAGAACCCTTAATGCAACTTAGAAAGCCAGCAGTAAGAGATGTGTCAAAGGCCTTGGGACTCCCAGAAGAAATATATACCAGGCCACCTTTTCCAGGTCCTGCCCTGGCAGCAAGAGTCATAGGAAAGGTCACCCCAAAAAGAGTGCAGATTGTAAGACAGGCCACATATATTGTTGAAGAAGAATTATCTGATACAGGGGCATTTCAGTATTTGGCGATCCTGCATGAGGATAAAGTGACCGGGGTAAGAGGGTCTAAAAGAGATTATGGTTTGCAGATAGAAGTAAGATGTTGGGACAGCAAGGATGCAAAGACCGGGGTGGCAACGAGACTTCCTTATGATATTTTGGATGCACTCGCTCAAAGGATAACAACAGAAGTCCCAGGTGTTGTAAGTGTAACCTATAATATAACAAAAAAGCCACCTTCAACCATAGAAGCTATTTAGTTGAAAATCATCCTTCAGGTTGCACACAGTATATAGAAAGGCTATGCTTGTGCATACCTTAAATGGAGCTTTTTAGATGGCAAAGAAAAGAGATTCTAGTTCTACAGCTGTTGTCATCGGCGCAGGTCCAGCCGGTCTGGGTACAGCACTTGGTCTCAAGCGGAAGGGAATAGATGTCTTAGTACTAGAACGCCAGGAAGAGATCGGCCTTTGTCGTCGTGGAGAGACCATTCGTTATAGCCAGGAAATGGAGGGATTGCTCTACCCTGGTTTTTTTAATAAACACACGGTACATCGTATAAATAAACGTCGCTACTATTCCCATTCAGAAAAAATGTATGTGGACCGCACAATATCTACAGAAAATCTAATTATCAACTGGACTTATTTTATGAGTGATATAGCTGATGTAGTACGTAGGGAAGGTGTAGAGATTCGCACAGGAGTGGAAGTAATATCTCTTATTGAAGATCATGGTTTGATAAAAGGGCTGAAGGCACAAAGGCCGGGTACAAAAAAAGAAGAATCTATATTTGCTGATACTGTTTTTTCCTGTGGCGGTATTGATGATCCAGGTTCATGTCATATCGATCTAGACCGTAGATTCACTGATTTTCCTATCTATAAAAGACTAATTCGCGGTTTTAGGGGACCTCAAGATCGCCTGGAGTATTACCTTCACGTTGATAAAGAAAGTATCCCCGGAATTGGTTGTATCTTTCCCCGTGGCAAGGGGGAGGCAGAAATCATTCTTCTACTTCTTACTAATACAATGAAAAGTTTTAAGCTGCCTGTTCCATTTTTACAGGTAGAGGAGTTCCCGGAGTATCACCCAACATTTAGGGATCGCCTAAATGGAACCGAGACCTATTACACTAATAATACCCTGATTCCGATGGGTGGTGTCTTGAGCACCTTTGCTCCTGTTCCAGGGCTTGTCATGGTTGGCGATGCACTAGGTCATGTAGATGTCCGAGGCGGGAGCGGTATTCGCACTTCTTTTCTTCTGGGCTATTCTGCTGGCAGATTAAGTGCCTCTGTCATCAAATCTGGCGACTGGAGTCCAGATAAAATAAAACTTTTTGAAACGCATATGATGGAAAACCCACAAATGAGGCTATTAAAAAGGCATGCCCTCATCTATGGAACGGCACGCCGCCTTCTTTTCCAAAGACTTAATGATCCCAACAAGATGGATAAGTGGTGGTTTTTTCTGAAAAGTTTGATGCGTTAGATCACTCTTGTCCAAAATAAAAGATCGAGGCTGTTCTAATAATTTGAGGATATTGATCAAAATTCAGTCCACACGGGGGGTTTGGAGTGATGGAGTAATGTGAGAATGAGAATAATCAATACTCCAATAAATTAAGGTAATTGTAGCATGAATGGTTTATGAGCAACAGACTATTCAACAGGAATCAAATTATCTTAGACACTAATGGCGTTAAATATATAATTGTCTTGCCTGAAGTAAGCTCTCAAGGATTTAAATCCTTTTGCTGGCTTGGTGTAATTCTATCAGGGCAATACTTCTTCAAATGTCTGCTGGCCTTTATTTTTCCAGATAGATCTATAACCATCCACTCAAGACCTCTTTCCTCTAGCATGCTTTTTGTGTCATCTATCCCCATTACAAAGACAGCTGTTGCCCATGCATCTGCTTGTCTACATGTAGGCCCTATAATGGTTACACTCATATACCTGCGAGCAGGCAGACCTGTTTGGGGGTTTAATATATGGCAGAACCTCTTCCCATTATTGATAAAAAATCTTTCATAATCACCTGATGTAGCAACAGCCTTATTTTGTACAGGTATTATTGCTACTACACCGGGGCCCCTTGGATTTTTTATCCCTATTTGCCATGTGTGCTCACCAAAGGCCATGATATCACCACCTGCATTGATCAGACCTGTATCTACACCCATGTTGGTCATAATAGAAGCAGCCCTATCCACACCATAGCCCTTGGCTATGCCCCCTACATCTATACCTACCCCTTCTTCAGTATACACGCTCTCATTATCGTCTAATAGGTGAATCCCTTTGTCATTTTTTGATATTTCCCACTTATTAAATTCTTCATCTGAAGGGAGGTGGTAGGGATGAGTGCCAGAAAAGCCCCATGCATCTAGAATGGGTCGCAAAGCCAGAGAAAATGCGCCACCACTTATCCTATGGATTTCTATACCATATTGTATGAGATTGTAGAGTTCTTTGTCCTTTACCTTATGGGATGTATTGAGATCTGTTATAAGAGAGGCATGATAGCCAAACTTTTTATCTATGCGTTTAAGTTCTTTGGCGACTGCTTTCATAGCAGCCCTAGCATCAGTCTCATTTCCTAATGCCTGTATCTCAACAATGG
>JAGGYK010000200.1 GCA_021162585.1 Deltaproteobacteria bacterium | reverse complement strand
CTGTTCGTTCCCTGCTTCAGACGCATATAGCTCTCAGCACTCATCTTCCCACTGCGGATGGTAAAATGGTTCACCTTCGTTATTGCAGTATTCCAACCCCGAAACAGTTGGAGGTGTATAATGCGCTGAGAATTACCAGTGTTCCCTTGAAGCATACAAAGGTTGAGATGTAAAGATATAGTGACCATAAATTTGCTCATTCAGCTTCAACTACCCGATATCACTGTAGTTGTCTTCAGAATGGGGTTAAACTTGAGCTAACTGCTTATACTTAATGGGATTGCGTCGTCGCCCATGCTCCTCGCAATGACAGGAAAGCAATTGTGCAAAGGTCTCTTCTTATACAGCTGATAGCTTTTCATCCTTCGTTGTGAGCGTGGATCGCTCATGCACGTTTATATGGTAATTACTTTACCCACTCCACCATCAACATATTTACCAGGATATAGATATTGTATCTCTGATTGGTATTGGGTGCAGTGACAGGCACAAACTAGATCCAAACCTTTAAGTATATCAAACTCCCTAAAACCATGGAGACCACCAATAAGCGCATAGGGACTTCCAAATTGCGATGCTGCATCAAGGATATTGGTCACACCTGAGTGAGAGCAACCAGCGATTACAGCAAGGCCCTTTTTAGTCTTTATTATAAGAGACTGCTCTATATTGGATAGTTCGCCGGTAGAAAATACACCATCATGGATCTCTAAGGGCTCATCAATCCTGACAACTTCTTTTGCCCCGGATACATCAGGAAAGCTTGCTGGCACATAGAGTTTGATCGTATTGTTTGCCTTAAGGATATCTGCGAGTCCTCCTGTGTGGTCCCAGTGGTTGTGAGAAATCATGACCTCTTCTATAGAGGATGGATCGATATCGAGACTTTTCATATTAGAGAGAAGTATCTTGCCATTTGCACCAGTATCAAAAAGGATCTTTGGACAGCCTTCCGTCTCAATAAGACAGGCAAATCCCCAATCAGCTCTCAACCCCTTTTTATGTACTGTATTGTCATATATTAAGGTAATCTTCATTATAGCCTCCTTGATAATACAATTTGATTATAAGGATCTTTGTGTTACTAAACAAGAATACTCAGGGGCATGTCAAGAAAAATAAGCCTGGAAATTTTGTAGAGAAATTGGTTTTAATAAATAGTAATCCTTAAAAAGGAGGAGAGATGAAGGTAAGCAGAGTAGAGGAGATGAGGGCGCTGGACCAATATGCCATAGAGAAATTGGGGATACCAGAAGAGATCTTGATGGAAAACGCAGGGCAGGCCGCATACTTTGTATTATTAAATCACCTTGGGATAAAAGGTAAAAGGTTTATTGTGTTCTCAGGCGTTGGGAACAATGGCGGGGATGGTCTTGTTGTGGCAAGGAAGATTCACTCAAATGGCGGGGATGTAAAGGTATTTATCTTAGGTGACATAAATAAGTATAAAGGTGGTGCAAAAAAGAATCTTGATATTACTTCAAGGCTTTCTATCAAGGTTCAGGTGCTTGAATCTATTGAGTCAATAAGGAAAGATGTTGCCCATTGCGATGCGATTGTGGATGCAATCTTTGGCACAGGCCTGGCAAGGGATGTTGAAGGCCTTTACAGAGATGTGATTCAATTGATAAACGATAGCAGGAAAAAGGTCTTTAGCATAGATATCCCTTCTGGCATAAATGGGGATACAGGACAAATAATGGGCACGGCAGTGCGTGCGGACTATACTGTAACCTATGGCCTTCCCAAGATAGGGAATATGCTACTGCCTGGATATGATCTATGCGGAAGGCTATATGTATCGCACATATCCTTCCCTCCATCGCTGTATAATACAGATTCAATAAAGGTGGAGATCAATGATCTTATTAAACTTCCAATAAGGGATAAGGGCGGCCATAAAGGGGATTTCGGCGAGGTCCTTTTTATTGCTGGCGCCAGCGCCTATTTCGGTGCCCCATATTTTTCTGCCGAGTCGTTTCTCAAGGCTGGAGGTGGATATTCCAGACTTGCCTCACCCGCATCCATGACTGCATTTATAGCTGGTAAGGCAAGCGAGATCGTATTTGTGCCTCAGAAAGAAACTGCATCAGGAAGTATTTCTCTGGAAAATAAAGATGAGCTTGTTAGCCTTTCAGAAAAGATGGATATGGTTGTAATAGGCCCTGGGCTGTCATTAAATGAAGAGACAGGCCAGCTAGTAAGGGAGCTGGTAGCAAATATCAAAGGGCCCGTTCTTATAGACGGAGATGGGATTACTGCTGTTTGCAACTGTTTGGGGATACTAAAAGAAAGGAAGAAAGCCACAATCCTTACCCCTCACCTGGGTGAGATGTCAAGGATTACAGGCCTTGATGTCAGTGCAATAGATAAAAATAAGATAGATATCTTGCAGGAAACTTCCAGGGAATTGGATTCAATTATAGTCTTGAAGGGTGCCCATTCTCTGATAGGCTATCCAGAGGGAAGGGTATATATCAACACAAGTGGAAACCCAGGGATGGCTACAGCAGGATCAGGCGATGTCCTCACTGGCACAATCGCTGGTATGTTCGGCTTAGGGCTTTCTATTGAGGATGCGGTAAGAAAGGGTGTCTTTATCCATGGTTTTGCAGGCGACTTAGCAGCGAGGAACAGGGGTGAAGATGGGATGACAGCGCAGGATATACTGGAATATCTCCCTTCTGCCGTGAAGATGGATAGAGATGGCCTTGATGATAAATGGAGAGATGCCTATCAGGGTGTTCGAATTATATAGGATAAAAGATGAAGGCATGGATACTTGAGAAACAGGCAAAGATAGGCAAGAAGCCATTAAAATTAACAGAGGTTCCTACTCCTCATGCAGAAAAAGGGGAGATAAGGATAAAAAATCTCGTGTGTGGTGTATGCAGGACAGATATACATATTATAGAAGGAGATCTGCCTTTAAAGAAGTCACCTGTAATCTTGGGCCATGAGATCGTGGGTGTGGTTGATGAGGTAGGAAAGGGTGTAAAAAGATTCAAGGTTGGCGATAAGGTTGGTGTTTGCTGGTTGTACAGCACCTGTGGAAAATGCAAGTACTGTCTGTCTGGTAGAGAAAACTTTTGCCCTGATATCAAATGTACAGGATGGGACAAAGATGGCGGATATGCAGAATATATCACTATAAGAGAAGATTTTGCCTTGGCTTTAAACAATGTTCACCTAGAGCCTTACGATATTGCACCACTTATGTGTCCTGGTATAGCAGGATATGCGGCATTTAAACTCACTGAGGCAAAAAAAGGTGACAAACTGGGGCTTTACGGATTTGGCCCTACTGCCTTTTTTGTACTTAAGGTGGCAAAGTCTCTAGGCATAGAGGTATATGTGTCTACCAGGTCAGAAAAGAATATCAAGGCTGCAAACGATGCAGGGGCAGTCTTTGCAGCAGATACATCAAAGCATAAGATGCCTTGCAAATTAGACTCGGCAATAATATTCCCCCCTGCAGGAGGCTTAGTCGAACAGGGCCTTTCCACTCTGCAAAGAGGCGGGATATTGGTTTTGGCGCCTGTAAGCGCAACCCCTATTGTTATTGATGATTACAGCAGAAATCTGTGGGGGCGTTCTATAAAGACACTGTATAATTTAAAAAGGTCTGATGCACAGGAATTTCTTGAGATTGCAAACAAGCTACAGATAAGACCAGAAAGATGTATATTTTGGTTTGAGGATCTGCCGGATGTCCTTATCTCGGCCAGGAAGGGAGAATTAAAAGAGGCGAATGCTGTTATAAAGATTTCTGACTGAGAACACTCTTGGGTGTCTTGGACACTTTTATTATTGGATGTTTATTGCCTTGACAGACGCCAGTTGGTGGTAGCATCAGGTGTGATTTCTTCCGAGCACCTTACCGGATTTATATCAATACCGCCCCTTCTGGTATACCTGCATGTAACCAGGAGATAATCAGGCCTGCATTTAGTGGATATATCTACAAACATCTGTTCGCAACAACGCTCACTAAAGCCTTTGTATTTCCTGTATGAGACAATATACTTAAGTAGGGATGCATGATCTATCTTATACCCTCTATACTTTATTATGACACTTCCCCAATCAGGCTGGAGAGTAATTGGACAATTGGTCTTCAATAGATTAGAATACAATATCTCTTCTGTATAGTTATCTCCCACCCTTAGCAATTTGGCATCCCTTTTATAATGTACAATCTCCGCATCTATATCATCAATGCACACACCCTTTATTTGACTAGCCCATGTGTGATCTTTAAGATCCTTTGTCTGAATTATTTTTAACGTAAGCCATTTAGGGGCGAGTGCCATCTCAAGGTCTTTCTTGATTGTATTTGCTAAATCTTTTTGTGATTCAAACCTTGTATAGCCAAGGCCGTTTAGATAGAGCTTTAATGATTTAGACTCGATCATAGATTCTGTATCAAATGGATATACAATCTCAAGGATGCCGACATTGGGCTTGCCCTTTGGATCAAGCCATGAGAGTTCATATGCGCGCCATATGTCATATCCATAAAATACTGTTTTATAGTGATGCCTCTTTACAGTAAAAAGCAGAGATGGGTCGTATTTTGATGAAGGTCGGACATTTTTACCAAGAGGTGATTCCTTCATTTCATATACCTGGTGGGATCAAGACCTTTATCATACCCAAGGGCATATTTCCTCTCAAGACAAGCAGCGCACTTGCCGCAATGGAGTTCAAGCCCTTTATAGCACGTCCATGTCATTGTAAAGTCAAAGTTCAAGGCCCTGCCCTTGTCAGCGATATCCTTCTTATCAAGGCTCCCAAATGGGGCCAGAACCTTTACCCCTGTATAGGTGCCTTCTTTAGCAGTCTTTGACATTGCATGAATAAATGCCTCTTTCGTATCGGGATAGACTGGATGGTCTCCCTTATGGGATGCAATCAAGACCTCATCTATATGGAGATTTTCTGCATAACCTATAGCGATGGAGAGCATTATGCCATTTCTAAATGACACAACAGTGGATAACATATCTTTTTCTTTATAAGAACCTTCTGGGACTTCAGGTCCTGAGGTGAGGAGTGAAGAAGAAAAAAGGGTATTTATAAATGGCAGCTCTATTTGTTTAAAGATAGCCCCATACCTCCCAGCCAGAGCTGTTGCCATAGCTATTTCTTTCTTTGAGTGTTTTGATCCATAATCAAAGGTTAAGGCATGTATGACATTGTATCTGGTCTTAGCCCATGCAAGGAGCACCCCTGAGTCCATTCCGCCTGATAGGAGGATCACGGCGTCTTTCATGGTTAAACCCCTCGCTTTCCATTAAAGGTAAGTGTATGTAGCCGAGGGGTCATTCGGTAACCTTGATCTTTGCAAAAGTTAAATACGGATTCCATGTTTTTTAGTTGTTCTTCTCTTGTAGCCCCTATTGGCATGATATATACACGTTTTTTTTCTATTTGATTTTTAGTAATAAATTCAATTATATCATCAAAGGTTTCTTCTTGGGCCACAAATTTAAAGATATCTATATTACTGAGATTGGTTGGATCAAAAATCCACATGCCTTCAATGTATTTTGGACTGCATACTATGGTAGCATCTTTTAAATCCGGGACAGGCACCTTTCCGCTAGTTTCATATTGGAGATGATACCCAAGCTCCAGCAATTTATCATGGAGTTCTGTTAAGCCAGATTCCCACTGCAGAAATGGTTCGCCTCCAGTTATGACTATGTTAGTACATGAAAGTGTTCTTACTTGTTTTATTATATCACTACATGCCATATCGGTATATTCATCCAGGGCATATTTTGTATCACACCAGGGGCATAACGGTTCTACACATCCGCCCAGGCGAATAAATATGGAAGGTAGCCCTACCCATGGCCCTTCCCCTTGTAGTGAATAAAAGATTTCGTTAATCAGCATATGCTATCTACTTTAGTGACTAATAATATTCTTAATCTATTTCTGCAACCTAAAGATAAGGG
>JAGGYK010000069.1 GCA_021162585.1 Deltaproteobacteria bacterium | reverse complement strand
ATTTAAATGAGGATATATTATAGATTGCATTATTACACATAGGAGAATTCTATTATGACTAAAAGACATTTCCTTGATCACTTTCTCAATCCAAAGAGCATTGCCTTGATCGGGACAGTAAAGGAGGGATGGTTTTTCGGCGGGGGTGTTATAATCAAGGACCTGCTCCATTTCTCTTATAAAGGGAGGATTTATCCAATACATCCATCTATAAAAGAGGTCATGGGGATCAAGGTGTTTCCAAATATTAAAGAGGTGCCAGACCACATCGAACTTGCTGTTATCATGACATCTTACAAATATGTTTCTCAGTTGATCAGAGAATGTGGCGAAAAAGGGGTTAGATCTGTTGTGGTGGTATCAGATGGCTTTGGAGAGCTAGGTAATGAAGGGAGGAGACGGCAGGATGAGTTGGTCGAGATAGCTAAGTCTTTCAAGATGCGTATTATAGGTCCTAATACCTTGGGCGTTTTTGATAATATCAATGGTTTTACCACAATACCGTATGAAAAAGGATACGAGTCTATAAAAAAGGGACCTTTATCTATTATATCCCAGACAGGAATGTATGGACCCCAGGCGCTTCCTTTTGATGATTACAACTTTGGAATAAATAAGATTTTTGATCTGGGGAATATGTGTGACGTCAGTGAGACAGACTGCCTTGAATATCTCGAAAAAGATGAAGATACAAAGGTTATTTCTATGTACATTGAGAATATTAAGAGAGGAAGAGACTTTATAGATGTGGCAAAAAGGGTTTCTCAAAAAAAGCCGATTCTCTGTCTCAGATCAGGCAGGTCGGCAGATGCTGCAGCGGCTATGGCATCTCATACAGGCTCGATTGTTGGAGATGATATGATTTATGATGGGCTTTTCAAACAAACCCGGGTAATCAGGGTAGAAGAGTATGAGGATCTGCTGGATTGTGCCAAGGGATTCATATTCCAGCCACTCCCTAAGGGGAATCGGTTGGGGATAATTACCTTATCAGGTGCCAACAGTATTATGACCATAGATGACGCCCAAAGATATGGACTTGTACTTGCGGATATATCTGAGGAAAGTAAAAAACAACTCCACAAAATCAATCCTTTGCTTGGTAAGAATCCTGTGGATCTTGGGCCGGCTACTGCTGTTTTAGGGGCTGAAATATTCAATTTTTATACAAGGTGTGTAGATGTCTTTATGCAGGATAATAACATTGATTCCATCTTTGTTGTTCTTTATGCGACTAATATACTAAGGCCTGAGTATTATGAAGACATTTTTAAGGCCATTAACAGGAAGAACACGAAACCCATAGTCGTATGGTCTTATGGGACAGCAGAAAAGCATAACAAAGATCTGGCCTCTATTGCAGAAGGATATACCATTCCTTGCTATACTACTTCTCTAAAGGCAATAAGGACCCTGGGGTATATGGCTAAATATGTGGACTGGATAAACTCCAGGGCATGGAATGAGTGAATAGTGGAAAGTAAACAGTAAAGGTTGACGCAGTTGTAAAAAAATCTTTTCAACTTGTCATTTCGAGTGACCTGCCTGCCGGCAGGCAGGAACGAGAAATCTTTCCAATGCAACATGCTGAATTCATAAGATTTCTCCCTAATATTCGAAGCGACCGATTCACCGAGTTTGACTTTTTACGAAACCATCAATGGTTTACTATTTACTTTTCATATAACATGTTTTATCTTCCCCACATGGATTGGGAAAAACTCATAGAGGCATATCCGGAAAATAAGGAAGATATACTCAGGGCAAAGATGATCAGGGGGCAGGTAGGTAAGGGTTTAGATGGCCTATCTATTCCAAAAATCGATATGTTAAAAGATGAAAATACTGCCAGCGGGATATTGAATAAGGATAAGATACCTGTAGATGATATTTCCGATATATGCAAGGCTCTGTGGGAAGATATGTTTGGAGTTCTTCCTGAGTGGGATACAAAAGGTGCAATAAGAAAATTTATATCAGAGGGGCATATCCCGGAAGTTGAGGTTGAGGATGAGGCTGTAGTGCATATATTAATAAATGCTGCAGTAAAGGAGTATATGAACCTTTTCAGGCAGCACAACAAGGACTTACTTCCCAAAGAATGGCAAGAAGGAATGTGTCCTTTTTGCTCTTCATATCCGAAAATAGCATTTGATTCTGAGACAGGTAGAACTCTATTTTGTGTAATATGCGGGCACAACTGGTCTTTTCCCAGGATCAAGTGCCCATTTTGCAGCAATACAGATCATAATCTACTGGGTTATTTTGAGGCAGATGGTATTGATGGAGTTAGGGTATACTATTGCAAGGTATGTAATCGTTATATAAAGGTCATAGATTTAAAGACCAGGGATGCTAAAGACCCGGAGACTCAGGATATACTCACCCTTGAGATGGATGAGCTTGCTGTTAAAGAAGGCTTTAAAGGAAATTTGTAAAGACCAGAATTTGGGTAAAAGCAGTTCCTGCAAAGGGCCGAAATTGAGCCTATTATTGGTCATTTGAAAGTATAGTGACCCTACCACTGATCCGTAGTCTTATTGAGATGGCCGTTACTCTTCTTCAGTGTACATCTTGGTATATAGATAGCGATTGTAAACATGGGAAAATGAGGAGAACAATTCATTACTTGGGGTGGCGCCTATAACAGAAGCAAAGCCGGCAAGTTTTGCATCTAGATCGTCTAATATATGTAAAAACATGGCCTCTTTGGTCATAGGGAGCTTTGGAGAACCAAATTCAAGCTGACCATGATGAGACAGTATAAGATGGATCAGCTGGGTCCTCAACTCCTCAGGAAAGTCGTCAAACCTTGATATCTCTTCATCTACTATGTGTGCGGAAAGATATACATGGCCTACCAGTCTCCCAATCGGGGTCATGTCAATAACCCTATCATATGAATACTCGTAGACCTTACCAATATCGTGAAGAATCGCACCCGCTAAGAGCAAATCCTGATTCATACCCATATATGAATAGACGGAAAGCAAAGAAACAACTGATCTTGCCAGCTGAAGCGTATGTTCCAACAATCCTCCAACATAGTTATGATGTATTGTTTTTGCTGCAGGTGCCTTTATAAAGGCTTCCCTAAATTCTTGGCTACCAAAGATATTCTCAATTAGGCTAGCCAGATGTGTATCTTTTATATTAGATGTTATTTGGTCCAGCTCTTTTACCATATCAGATATATTCCTGGGTGTAGTGGGTAGCAGATTAGACATATCTATCTTATTTTCCTCAAGCCTTACGATCTTATCAATCCGTATCTGGAGTCTGTTGTCATAAAGCTCTATGTTGCCACGCACACCTACGACAGATCCAGGCTCAATGTCAGATGTTTTCTCCTTGGGATCATCCCAGATCATTGCTTGTATCTCACCTGTCTTGTCTATAAGTTGTAATCTTGCATATGGCCGACCACCTCTTGTTGTTAGCAGCCTTTTCTCTGAAACCATAAAAACTGCTTTTACATTGCCTCCTTGCTTCATCTCTGATATAAACCCACCCTTAGGAATCATATCACCTCCTGTTCCCAAAACGAGAAAATTGTACCTTTCTTATATTATTAACATACATAAAGAGATGGTGCAGGTAAAAAATAAATGTACTTTCATCAATGGTGTCCAATCAATAAGTCAGCTAAGTACAAGATTAAGGGTAAAGTATATTCATAGTTATTTATAGTATATTCATAGTTATTTATAGTATATT
>JAGGYK010000172.1 GCA_021162585.1 Deltaproteobacteria bacterium | reverse complement strand
CATTAACGGGGAGATAATTAAATGGAATGTAGGGGCAAAATTAATATTTGGGTATGATGCATACGAGGCAGTAGGAGAAAATATCAATATAATTTTTTATGATACAAAAGAAAAGGATGAGATATATAGTCACGTAATCTCGGATGATTCTGTGCGAAATCGTGTTGTAAAAATGAAGAGTAAGATAAATATGGACCTAGGTGGACTACTGTCATCAAGTGTTTTTGAGACTGGTGGCGCTACCAAAGGTATAATAAATATTATTAAAGATATAACACAACTCTTAAAACAGGCCGAGGAGACAAAGCGCCTTAATAGATATTTTGAGAATTTTATAGAAGAAGCGCCAATAGGCATAATCCTTGTTGATAATAATGAAAGGATAATCCGTTTTAATAAAAAACAAGAAGAAAACTCTCGAATAAAAAGAGAACATGTTCTAGGTCGTTCTATAAAATCAGTATTTAAAAATACCTATAAGAATGAAAATGTGCGTAAGGCCCATGAAGCATTGATTAGAGGTGAGCTAAAACAAGTATCTATATTGCTGGATCACTATCTTCCTCAATTTTATAATGAGGAAATGACATTTAGACTTCAGGGGTGTTCGCTTGGAAAGGGTGTGGGCTATGCTATATTTTGTGTGATAGAAAAGGAACTTTATAGGGCAAAGCGTAGTATTGAGAAAACAGGAGAGGAACTTCGGCAATCCCAAAAATACCTTTCAGCCCTTCTTGATGCATCTCCCAATATAGTGATCTCAGTAGATAGTAAACATAGGATTTTGAGCTTTAATAAAACAGCTGAGGTGTTGCTAGGCCTTCCTGCTGAAGATGCATACAATACAGTTATTGATAGATTCTTCCCTGAAGGCGAAATAGATGTATTGCATAGCGCTATATCTTCACCTACCCTATGGTACGGTACATTGCCTATATTAAGGAGGGATAAATCGAGTTTCCAGATAGAACTCTATAGCACCAAGATCATTGATGATAAGACTAAAAAAGAGATAGCTACGCTTTTAATCGGGAAGAATATCGAGGAGACAAAACAGCTCAGGCATAGTTTGATTCAATCTCAAAAGATGAGCTTTCTTGGTGAAATAATGGGAGGGCTGGCTCATCAAATAAATAACCCGCTCGTTGGTGTAGTAAATATTGCTGATGTCGTGCTAAAGAAGATGGATCCTAAAAGTGAACTTTACAATTATGTGAAGATGATGTGGGAGGCTGGCAATTCCTGCAAAGAGATTGTTTCTAGACTTCTGATGTTTTCCAGAAAGACTGAGAAAAACGCTTATACTGTTTTGGATGTATGGGATATATTAAACTCTACCCTTGATATTATTACCATGCAGACCCCTTTTAAGGAGATTAAAATAAAAAAGAGGTTTAATAAGGTTCCTGCTATTAATGGTGACATGGTGCTTTTACAGCAGGCATTTATAAATATCCTTTGGAATGCAGCCCAGGCCATGGATGGTAAAGGCGCTATTGAGATAGGGTGCTCAGTTGCAGATGGAATTAATCGTGAGGTAATAATAGCTATCAAGGATAAGGGTAAAGGTATCTTGAAGGATGACCTCCCAAGGATATTTGAACCGTTTTTTACTACAAAGCAAGCAGATAAGGGCATTGGACTTGGACTGACCCTTTCGTTTTGGATAATTAAAGACCATAATGGCAGGATTAAGGTGGATAGTACGCCAGGGTTAGGGTCTACCTTTAAGATTTTTTTACCAATAGCAAGAGGTTAAATATGAGGTGTTATTATGCAAAAAGATGCAAAGATTCTTGTAGTAGATGATGAAGAGTATACCAGACAATATTTCAAGGCAATACTCGCTGATGAAGGTTATCATGCAATCCTTGCCAAAGATGGGAAGAAAGCTCTCGATTTGTGGTCTAAAGATACCTTTGATCTTATTATTCTGGATATAAGGATGCCTGGCTTAAATGGCATAGAAGTATTAAAAAAAATAAGAGATATTGACAAAGATACTATGATTATCATGATATCTGCCTATGGTGATATAGATAGCGTGATTGAGACTATGCGCCTTGGCGCAAATGACTTTTTCCTAAAACCTTTTTCTAGCATGGAGAAGATAAAGGTCGATATAAAAAACTGCCTTGATAAAAGAAGGCTCATTATAGAAAACTATCAATTAAGACAGCAAGTTAAGTACAATGCAAATCTCTGTAATATAATATATAAGAGCAAGGCCATGACAGATGTTATTGAACTCGCATCGCGAGCAGCAATCATTGATAGTCCGGTATTAATCGAAGGAGAGACTGGCACAGGTAAAGAACTTATTGCCAGATACATACATATGAACAGTAGTAGAAGAGATCAGCCCTTTTTTGCAATAAATTGTGGAGCTGTTCCTGAGGGCTTACTGGAAACCACGCTTTTTGGTCATGAGAAGGGTGCCTTTACAGGTGCAACCACGGCTACAAAGGGATATTTTGAGGCTGCCTGCGGAGGGACTGTCTTTCTGGATGAGATAAGTGAGACATCTCCTTCCTTCCAGGTAAAATTGCTTAGGGTCATACAGGAATCTGAGATCAGGCACGTTGGTAGTAATAAGACAATCCATGTCAACTTTAGGCTCATATCAGCTACAAATAAAGATCTTTTAAGCCTGGTTAACAAGGATGCTTTCAGAAAGGATCTGTTTTATCGTATAAATGTGATAAAGATTTCAGTTCCGCCTTTAAGGCAAAGGCCTGAAGACATACCTATATTACTTGATCATTTTATGAGAATTGGTTGTGAGAAGCAGGGCCTAAAGCCGAAGAGATTTACACCTGAAGCCATTTCTGTACTGAAAACAATGCCATGGGATGGCAATGTAAGAGAACTACAAAATTTGGTGGAGCGTATAATAGCATTTTCCCCTGATCATGTTATAGATGTAGACTCCCTACTTTTGGAATATAAATTTCCTGCAGAAACCATTCCCTCTGCTATCACTTCATTACAGTATAATACTGCAAAAAGGATCTTTGAGCAGGAATACTTAAAGAATCTGCTTTCTTACGCAAAAGGTAATCTCAAAAAGGCATCTCTGACCTCGGGTCTTAATTTGGTAACATTATACAGGAAAAAAAACAAATATTTACATTGATATTTGCATTTCTGCAATTCCATGAGTGCTCTGGCAGGTTGCAATACCAAGTTGCAATCAGTCATTGCGAGGAGCTTTAGCGACGTGGCAATCCCAACCTTAGATTGCTTTGCTACGCTCGCAATGACAATTTTGTAAAGTACTTAATTGGACGCAACTTAGTATAAAGTAATGAACTTTTTATACGCTGGTGCAACACTGATGCAATATATTTTTGCATTTTTGCAAAAAATGAACTCAAATACAATTAATAGATTTTTTTAATGGAATATAACTACTTTAATTTAAATGGT
>JAGGYK010000181.1 GCA_021162585.1 Deltaproteobacteria bacterium | reverse complement strand
GCGGCATTTCAAATCAAGGCGAACCTGAATCCACAGGCCACTGACCCCATAAGCCACACCTCCGCCAGTGACCACTCTACCTTCTCCTACCACCACTTGTCATCTGCAAAATCCTATGGTAGACCCCATTCTTTTCCTAGTTCTCTCCCAAGGAATCTCTATCTGTACAGCGGAGTGCAAACATAAAAACAGCGCCACTTTGTTTGCGGTCCGCCTGAACCGATTGGTTGGGCGAAACAGTTCTATCAACTTGCCATTAGTAATGCATCTTGTGCTTTGCGAGGGAGTTTAATCATAATAAAATAAGACTCTGGGTAAAGATAGTCCTCACCAGATTCATCAATTACTCGTAGATATCCTTCCTCAGTTGCCTTATCATCTGGTAAAATTTTATAAATTTTCTTTTTTTCCAGATCCTCACAATCCTTGTTCTCTATGCAAAGCGCAAACTTTTCAGCTGTGTTTTTTTGTGCCATAGTTTTAATCCAATATTTGTTTAATTTTTAATTTCTTTCTCCCAATACCGTGAACTTCATACCAATGTATCTCAGCGTTGCATATTTGTCCACTTTGAAGACGAATTTTTGCAACTCCTTTAAGTTTACGCCATCGCCCTGGCCCATACTGTTTTATAAGCCGCATGATGTCCCGAATTTTGCCACCTACCGCAATGGTCTCAACTTTATTGATTTCACCTATTATTTCAAAATGCATATGAAATTATAACGATTTTAATAGATTATTTCAAGTGTGCCCAACGGCCACCATCACCAGCGGGCAGGGTAAACGGGCATTTGCAAATGGCGATTAAACACCAAACTTGATAAAAGCTGTAGATGCCACGACCCTGCCCGTCCGAGTGCATGGTGTTGTTATACTCAAATATTAATACGGGATATCGCTACAGTCATAACAATAATATTCTCCACCTTTCCTTGAATAGCCATCCTCTGCAAGCTTAATAATGGTATTACACTTAGCGCATCTAGTCGGTTCATATGGAGGAATATCCTTTAATTTCTCAAAATTGTACTCATTTGTGCCATACCAAACGTACATTTCCGTCTCAAAAGATTCCCGACATTTCTGGCAGGACTGCCAATCATTACCATCATGACCTTCGTTATAGTGATACCCACACAATGTATATCGTCTGTGATTTCGGTGACAGCTGTTCCTGGAATAGGAGAACAAAACATATTTGTCTTCATCATCGCATATCCATTGATCACAGCATTCCGTTTTGGTCAGCTTTCCTCTCTTTTCACAGAGTTCACATCTTGGGAAATCGGGGCTTTTCTTTTGCTTGGTTTTTTTGGCCTCTCCTTTTGAGGTTTGCCAGTTTTTCTTTTTGTCATAAATGATCTCCATGAGTATAACCATTGATTAACAAGCAAATTTGCCTTGATATCTTGATATAATGATATTGGATACATTTTCGGGCATATTGCTTTTCCCTATTATCATTGATTATGCTATTATTTTTAGTAGGGTATTATATGTCAACACTTCAAAAAGACAGAAAACTGCTTGATGAAGTACGGGATGTGATACGGTTGCTACTTGATCCATACGGAACGAACGTACTGTGACTGGATTAAACGGTATATACGACACCACAGGATGACAGGTCGACAAGATTTAATAGATGGTGAAGCTAAAATCGAGGCATTCCTGACACATTTGGCAGTGGACAAAGCCGTGTCGTCGTCCATACAGAATCAGGCCATGAATGCGCTGGTTTTTCTTAGACCTTTACACAATTGCTTTCATATTCTGCATTGCCGATTGACAATATGTGTATTATGCAAAGGTCTCTTTCTATACAAACATGTGCTTAAGAGACCGCTGGATGGAAAAATCAATGTTGTGCGGGCCATTAAGAAGGTGAATGTGCCAATCGTTATGACCCATGAAGAAGTAGCCCATATAATTGCCCTTATGGAAGGGACACCAAATTGGTTGTCAAGTTGCTTTACGGAAGTGAGTTGCGTATCTTAGAGGCATTACGTCTCTGTGTTCAGGATATTGATTATGAGCTCAAGCAGCTTACTGTACGTTCTGTGCGTCGGACGCACGTGGGTGCTTCTGGATTGATTTCCAATTGAACCGATTCACGCGCTCCATGTTCTTCTGTTATTGCCTTATTTTTTTAGCAACTGACAACTGGCCCCTGATTCCTGTCAACTATCTTTTTCCGGGCAGACTCCGTCCATCAGGGTAAAAAAATAGACTCTTATTAAACCTCCATCCCAAACAAAATTATTTCCAAAGGACATTATGTGAAGGTAAATGGCTTTTGTCAATGGTGATAACCTTTCAGGAATTAGCCTTCAGTAAAGCACAAGATTGCAAGGCACAAAGTGACAAAGGCCTTTGTAACTGAATGGTTACTTATTGCTCCAATTTGTCCTTACTTGACAATCAAGCCCATTAGAGATATATTTTGAGGTATAGATTATATTGCTATATTTATAGGGAGGCAACCAATGAAGAAGTCTTTATTAATCCTGGTATCATTAATGATGTTAGTTAGTCCAGCATTTGCCTATACCCCTGATGACCCTGATTTTATGTGTGCAGAACCAGGTACTGAGTATTATGAAAGAGGCAAATGGATATTTGATGAGCAATTTGCCTATTTTGGCTTTGCGCCAGTGTTTTCCCAATATAGTGCTATCTACTGGGATTCTGAGCGTTTTGGCAGGTCACAGGTCTCTGGGTCTTCTATTGACATGGCCTGGGACATAGAAAGAGGCGATCCATCAGTGATTATTGCTATCATTGATACAGGAGTGCTCTGGGATGAGGAAGAGCTTGTAGGCCGACTCTTTTTAAATAGGGGCGAACTCCCACCACCAGGAGTGGATCCGGTCAGTGGGGAGGCGATATGGGATGTGAATGGAGATGGTGTGTTCAATGTAATGGACTATGCAGATGATGAAAGGGTAGGTGATGAGAATCACAATGGCATACTGGATCCTGGAGATCTCATCAAGGCCTTCTCGGATGGCGTTGATGATGATAGCAACGGTTTTGTGGATGATATATGCGGTTGGGACTTTTTTGAAGATGACAATGATCCAGAAGACACCTCTAGTTATTTTACTGCGCATCATCATGGTACTGGCCAGGCAAAAAATGCAGCAGGCCAGCAGGATAACGGTATTGCTGGTTGCGGTGTATGCCCTGAGTGCATGATGCTCCCTATAAAAAACTGGGATTCGTTTACGGTGGATACCAATGTTTATGGCCTATCTACCCTATATGCTATTAGGATGGGTGCATCTGTCATAGAAGGTGCAATTGGCGGCATAAACAACTCAGGGACCTGTAAAGATGCATTCAAAGAGGCATATGATGCTGGTCTTGCACTATTTATGGTTTCATCTGATATCAATAGCGCAAACCACAACTATCCTACTTACCTGGATGAAGCTATCTATTGTTCAGGCATTGTGCCAGATACATATCCAGTTCCATATGTTCCATTTACTAGTTATTTTAGGGACTCAAACCTGACCCAATATGGTGCAAAAAATCAAATATCCTTTGGGGTACCTACTGGATCACAGTCTACTGCTATGGCATCAGGCGCAGGTGGGCTACTCTTTTCCTATGCAAAGAAAATGGGTATAGACCTGCACCCTGATCAGATAAAGCAATTGCTTACCATGACTGCTGAGGATGTCTTGCCAGTGAATACTGGCTTCATTGGCCGGCCTGATCCTGCACAAAAGGGCTGGGATCAGCATTTTGGCTACGGGCGAGTAAATCTTTATAATGCCCTTGAGGCATTAGACAATGGTGAGATACCACCTGTTGCAAGGATTACATCGCCTGAGTGGTTTTATTATCTGGATCCGGAAAAGGACACACTTTCTATATCAGGAGATATATTATCTGCAGGAAATGGCGGTGTGGTCTGGTATATAGAGGCAGGATACGGTATAGAGCCTAAAGAATCTCAATTCCATGTGATTGCATCTGGTACAAGTACTGGTAAGGATATTCCACTGATAGATACAAGTCTGGATAAGATCAAAGAGATATTTCCTGAAGACATTGATTTTTCATCATACCCAACAACACCTGATCCTAAGAACCCCTGGGAGGCGGATATTCAGCCTAACAGGCATATGTTTACTGTAAGACTCAGGGTAGATGATCTTGCATTAGAGACCTATGGAGAAGATAGGAGGGCATTCTTTCTTTACCATGAAAAGAATCTGCATAAGGGTTGGCCAAAATATATAGGCGTTGGTGGTGAACAATCAATAAGGTTCGCTGACCTGGATGGAGATAATTCCAGAGCTAAACCCCCAGCTACGCTGGGGAGAGTGGCAAAGGCTATGCTGTAGTATTTAAAAAAGTGCTCCTTTCAAGTAAAGGTGACAGT
>JAGGYK010000075.1 GCA_021162585.1 Deltaproteobacteria bacterium | reverse complement strand
TCTTAGCTTTTGCAAGCTTTGCCTGATGGCCTTAAGAATTATTCAAAGGGCATAGTCCGTTGTCTGTTATCCGTTCTCCGTTGTCCGTTTTATAGGCACAAGATATCAGGCTTGGGGGATAAGGCTATAAGAATACTTGTAACTACTCAGATGGACAGGCTAAAGGCTGAAGGTTTTTAAGGAAAAGATTTGCAAAACCCAATAATAGCATAGCCATTCAAGTATAATACTCTCCAAATACGGCTTTTGCCGCCCAGGGGATATCAGTATCCTTCAGTCTACAGCCTTCAGGCTAATAACCTGAGCAGTTACGAATACTTTGCGACTTGTACGCCTCTGGCAAATGTGTCTGCCACGCAGGCATGCGGGTTTATATATCACCAACCAGGCTGTTTCTACAGACTCTTTCTTGCCGATTAAGCCCTTGTAAAACTGCCTAGATTATAATATACTTTTTTGAAAGTGGCTAAAATAGTATTACAAGCTATATTATAGCCACTTTGCTTTTTAAAAGGGATTGATTGTTTTAAAATACATTTAGGGGGGCAAAGAATCAAATGGTGAGTAATAAATTAATTTTGAGTGTGTTATTGTTTTCCACGATATTTTCTCTTTCCTGCGCCAGCGGACACATAGATATGTTCCCAGAGACACAACCTCTGGTAAGAGACATTTCTTTAATTAACGCCCGGCTTATAAAGGCTGCCTCTTCCAGCCAGCTATCTATAGATGTAATCGGTGAAGTAGAGTATGGAAAATATAAGGCGCCTGTCTGGGTTGCGACATTTACGCCTTTAAAAGAAACAAAATACAGGGTCTTCTTAAGTGGTGGGATTCATGGAGACGAACCTGCTGGTGCAGAGATTATGGTAAAGACGATAGAGATGGTTGCTAAAGATCCTAAAAAATACGAAGATATCTCTTTTGATATTGTTCCCATAGTGAATCCCTGGGGTTGGAGTCATAATATACGTTTCAATCAGGAGGGCAGAGACATCAATAGGGATTTTGCCTCATTCAAGACTCAGGAATCAGCGATTATAAAGAAGTTTGTTGAGGGCAAAATATATGATCTCATAATTGATCATCATGAAGATCCTAGCAGCAAAGGATTCTATATGTATCAGTATGGCAATCCTGATACAACACTTAGCAGAAAGGTGATTGAGGCAGTGCGGGGTTCAGGTTACCCAATCGAGCAGGATGTAAATATGATTATCTTAAAGACAAAAGATGGGTTAATTGATGCGCCTATGTGGGGGCTATGGTATATGAAAATAACCAGACAGCTCAGCATTACCAATTATTTCCGGCTTCATAATAGCAAGGATGTGTACACAGTAGAAACTCCTACAATATTGGATCTAAAAGATCGCTTGGGAATACACCAAATGGCTCTAGAAATCCTTATTAATAGCCTATACCAAAATGAAATCAGCTCTGCTTCGCTTGATTAAAGATTAAAAAGAATATTTAATATGGCTATTTCTGGATTAAAACGTGTCTTAGGCCTAAAAGAGGTAATCTTTATCGCAATAGGCTTTACAATCGGTGGCGGGGTTTTTGTTTTTACAGGAATCGTACTGAAGATTACAGGGCCAGCTTTGCCCCTTGCATACGGACTTGCTGTAATCCCGGTTTTTATCACCATGATGCCCCTTGCCATGCTGGGCTCCGCGATTCCCTCTACTGGGGGAAACTACAAATATCCAAGCAGGATGGTCTCTCCTGGCCTTGCCTTTGTCGGGATATGGACATACGCGCTTGCCTCATTTTTTGGGCAACTTCCGCTGTATGCCATTGCCTGCGCTAGATATGCAAAGGTATTTACCCCTTCTCTTTCAATCGAGATCTTTGCTATTGGACTTCTCACTATATTCTTTATTGTAAACCTGCTTGGTATTCGGCTTGCAGCACAGATACAGGGGGTTATGGTAATAATTCTGGTATCTGCCCTCCTTTTTTATTCTGGGAAAGGTTTAACACTCCTCAATCCAGAAAACTTTGACAACTTCTTTCAAAAGGGCGCCAGCAACCTAGCCCTGGGGGTAGCGTTACTGACATTTACTTATCTTGGATCAAATGGGATTATTGAACTGGGAGGGGAGATTAAAAACCCAGGGCGTGTAATACCAAGGGCCCTTTTCATAGCCTTTCCTGTAATTACCATTATCTATATGCTTGTGGCCATAGCCACAATTGGTGCTTTCCCGTGGCAGACGCTCCTTACTAGCAGTGAACCTCTAATTACTGTGAGCAAATGCTCTCTGAATAAGTTTGGGTTTATGTTTTTTATTGCTGGTGGTGCTATGCTGGCACTCACCACAACGCTAAACGCCCTTTTTATTGTAGGTACCAAATCGCTTCTGGTCATAATTGACGATGGTATACTGCCAAAGGGCCTTGGAAGGTTAAACAAACGATTTGGTACAGCACATATCCTTCTGACAATAATCTGGATTCTTTCTATACTTGGGGTTTTATCAGGATTTTCGCTGGAGACATTTGCATCCTATGCAGCACTGGGTGGGATGATTATCTTTTTCCCTGTCCTTCTGGCCTCACTAATCCTTCCAAAACGATACCCGGATAGATATCAAAACTCTGAGTTTAAGCTAAAAGGTTTCTGGTTCTGGTTATGTCCCTTTGTTGGATTTATTATGATTCTTTTTTTCAGTGCTATCATCCTCTTTGATCTGAAATCTCCCATCAAGGTGGCTTTATTCTTTGTCTTTATATTCTCTGGGGTGTTATGTTACCAGTTGCGTAAACGCTATCTTTTAAAACAGGGCATAAATTTAGGTGATATTAAAAAACAGGAGGATTGGGTCGAATAATGCCTGAAAAGACAATAAATAAACCCGAGAATCAACCTGTCTTATTTGATTTATTTCCTTCCTTGCGAGAAAAGATCAGCTGGATCTCTTTGGGATCCTTTCCTACGCCTGTTCAAAGGTTAAAGGAAATGGGCCATAACAACCTGTGGATCAAGAGAGATGATCTGGACTCCAAGGTATATGGAGGCAATAAGGTCAGAAAATTAGAATTTATACTTGCAGATGTAATCAAAAGAAAAAAAAGGCGGGTAGTAACCATGGGCGGGATTGGCACAAACCACGGCCTTGCCACTGCTATTTACTGTCATAGGCTTGGGCTTGCCTGTACGCTTCTGCTTTTTTATCAACCTGTAACAAAATATGTAAAGCAAAACTTGCTGCTATTCCACAGATATAATGCAGAGCTGATCTATACAAAAGGTATGCTAAGGACAGGTCTTAGTTTCTACGTTCCTCAAAAAATAAGACTCCCAAGGGCATACTTTCTTTATGCCGGCGGATCCTCGCCAATAGGAACCCTTGGATTTGTAAACGCAGTCTTTGAATTAAAGAAGCAGATTGAGGCTGGCCTGATCCCTGCGCCCAAATATATCTTTTGCCCCCTAGGTTCAAATGGGACCATGGCAGGATTAGCCCTTGGATGCATCTTAGCAGGTCTTGACTCTACTGTTATAGGGGTCAGGGTTGCGGCATCTTATCTGGGCCCTTTACAGTTAACAACGCCAGGGACAGTGAAATCATTGATGAAAAAAACCTATCAGCTTCTAAAAGCGAACTCCAAAGAAATACCATATGTTCAAATTCGCACACCAAAAGTATTGAATGAATATTTTGGCCAGGGGTATGGATATCCTACTAAAGAAGGCTCAAACGCGATAAGGGTTTTAAAAAATCGTGAAGATATAGGTCTGGATCCTACATATACTTCAAAGACCTTTGCTGCTGTGATTGACTTTATCAATGATCACAGGGATGCTACAGAGCCAATCCTATACTGGCACACCTATAATTCAGTGGATTTATCCGGGGAGGCAGATTCTATTGATTATCATGACCTGCCAATTGAGTTCCATCAATTTTTCGAAGAAGAAGAGGTGCCGGTTTAAGAACAGGTATAGTTATGTTGTGCGCTTGCAATAGGACTGGCCCAAATGATCATTACCTTCTTTCATCTGAAAATCCCTTTACTTTGCGCTGTTAAAATTTTTCTGTTAAAGCCGAGTCAATATGTCCCCTTAAGTACAGAGCAAAAATGTCCCCTTTTTTCATATTTAGTAGTGAGGCACCCCGGGTTGTGAAGCCATATATACCCATGAGTGGGATTTAGCCCCTTT
>JAGGYK010000102.1 GCA_021162585.1 Deltaproteobacteria bacterium | reverse complement strand
CTTGAATTCCTTCGTAAATCTCTTCCTCTTCATTGAACCCCTCCTGCTTCTCTTTATCTATCAAAACTCCTATACTCCTCACTTTACCACGTTGTCCTATTTTTGGGGTCCACTATACTTTACGCCTCCTTCGAATACATACCATCTATCACATCCTTATACTTTTCCATTACAACCTTGCGTTTGACCTTCAAAGATGGTGTCAACTCTCCTGTCTCCTCTGAGAAGGGCTGCTTTACAATGCGATAGTATTTTATGGTCTCGACCCTCGCGAGGTGTTTGTTTCTATCTTCTACATGTTTATCTACAATGGAGGAAAAATCTTTATTATCAAGAAGCTCCTCCGGCGAGGAGAATTGAATCCCTTCTTCTTTGGCAAGCCTTTGAGCCTCTTCAAGATTTATATTTACAAGCCCTACTAAATACTTTTTCATATCACCTACAACTACAAACTGTTCAAATAATGGATCCTCCTTGAATAGGTTCTCAATATTCTGAGGGGCTATGTTCTTGCCTCCCGCAGTAATGATAAGGTCCTTTTTCCTGTCTGTGATCACAAGATACCCGTCTTCATCCAAGTGACCAATATCACCGCTCTTAAACCAGCCATCTTCTGTAAAGGCCTCTTTTGTCTCATCCGGCATCTTCCAATAACCCTTAATTACATTCCCACCCTTGATAAGGATCTCTCCATCATCTGCTATCTTAACCTGATTACATGGTATGGGCTTGCCTGTGGTTCCGAATTTGTAGTCATCTAATGTATTCAGACTTGTAGGTGCTGTGCATTCTGTCATCCCATATCCTTCAATCACAAAGATGCCTGCTGCATTAAAGAAGTCTATAATCTCTCTAGAAATAGGCGCACCAGATGCAGTCATCCATCTGACACGCCCACCCAGGGCATCTCTTAATTTTGCATAAACAAGCTTGTAAGCAAGTTTATATTGAAGATCTAAAAGTAAAGGGATCTCCTCACGCCTTTCTTTTAAATGACTTACCTTAGCTCCTATATCTTTAGCCCAATTGAATACCTTTTGCTTCCACTCTGGCTGCTCCTTTACCTCGGAGAGTATCTTGGCATAGACCTTTTCACACACCCTTGGTACAGCTAAAATAATAGTAGGCTTTTTTGCCTGAATATCCTCTACAATAGTGTCAAAATCCTGTGCATAATGAGTAGTGATACCAGCCAATATGCCGGTAAAATGACCAGCAACCCGTTCATATACATGACATAGCGGCAAAAAAGGTACAGTCACATCTGTATCGAATGCAGGCACAATCGCACCAAGTCCTCTTAAGACAGCAAAGATATTGCTATGGGTAATCATAGCTCCCTTTGGAGGACCAGTTGTGCCAGATGTGTAGATAATCGTGGCCAGGTCTTCTCTTTCTACCTCATCAGTAAGCCTTTCAAATAGTCCAGACTCCTTTGATTCCAGTTCCTTGCCCAGATTTTTAAGCTCCTCAAAGCTGATCACCATATCTGATGACATGTCGCAATCTTCAGTATCTATAACTACTATCTTCTTAAGGCTCGTGCACTCATCTAGTTTCTCAAGTGCCTTGTTAAGCGCTACCTTATTCTCTGCTATATACACCTTTGACTCAGAATTGCTAATGATATAGGCTACCTCTGATGCAGGCAAGGTGACATAGATAGGCACAGTACAAGCCCCTATTCCCATTATCCCCATATCTAAAAAGATCCATTCAAGCCTGTTCTGGGACAGCAGGGAAACCCGATCACCTTTGCGTACACCAAGACTATAAAGGCCAAGGCCTATAGCCTTTGCTGCATCATAATATTCTTCCCATGTGCAGCCCTGCCATACGCCTTTTAGACGCTTTTCCACAGCCAGACGACTCCCATGTTTGAATGCCCGTCGTCTTAAAAGCTGGCCCATATTCTTGTACAACTCGAGAATCTCTAAGGTCTCTTGCCTGAGACTTCTCAAATGATCCTCTTTTTCTATAAGGTCCTCTATGAGATCCTTTTTGCTAGTCCTTTTAAACTCCTTCCTGAGCCACTCTTTTTCCTTAATATCCAAGGTTCCCCTCCTTAAAATATTTCTGGCCAGCTGGAAAAACAGCTAGCCAGAAAACACTAATATTTTTCTTTATTTTTGCTTAATCCCCATTATCTTCCTTGCCTCATCAGGAGTTGCCGGCTCTCTAGCCAAAACAGAGGCCATCTTCACTGCCCACTCTACCTGCTCATAACTCCCTTTGGCCAGTTCACCGGTTGGCACACGAGTATTATCTTCAAGTCCAACCCTTATGTGACCACCCATAAGACATGACATGGTTATGGCAGGAAACTGTTCGGTACCAACCGCACAGGTGGTAAAGTTCGCATTTTCCGGTATTGCATTGACCATTGCAATAAAGGCATCAGGTCTGAAGCTCTGACCACCTGCAACACCCCACACAAAGTTGAAATTCATGGGTTCAGAAAAAAAGCCCTGTTTGGCAATCAAAAGGGTATTATCTAATCCACCCATATCATAACACTCGATTTCTGGTTTGACATTATTCTCTTCCATTGCCTTGCCAAAATCCTGAAGCATGGTAAATGTGTTATCAAAGATATAGTCAATGAGTATCTGCCCTGTCTTTCTATCTACTATACTGAAATTCATTGTATTTGTATTCAGAGATGCCATTGCCGGCTTTATCTCTACAATCTGGGTAATCCTCTGCTCCGGGGTCTTTCCCGTGCCCACAGCAGAACTCAGGTTTACTATCAACTCTGGTGTCTTGTCCTTGATAGCATCATGAGTAGCCCTTATCCTGTCAACTTCATGAGTGGGCATACCATCATCAGTCCTGGCATGGACATGGACCATTGCAGCCCCTGCCTTGTAACACTTGGCAGCCTCTTCAGCAAATTCCTCAGGTGTATAAGGTACAGCAGGATTCTGATTCTTGAATGTAGCAGCCCCTGCCAATGCAGCACAAATAATAACCTTTTCTGATTTCTTAGCCATAATCTATCTCCTCCTTCTTTTTTAGTAAAATAATGAGCCTGTCTATACAGGCTCAAAATGATCTAGATCCATGATGGTATTTGTAGTCTCTTTAGCAAATACCGCCTTTACCTTCATACCAATTGTGACTTTTCCAGGATCAAGGTCCTCTACAATATGGGGAAATGGTGTGTCTGCACCATCTAACTTTATTAATGCAAGGATGTATGGGGCCTTTCTGGGCAAATGCTTATCATTGTAGTGAACTACTGTATAATTTGTTATCACACCCTCATTGGATAGCTCCACCCAGTTCTCATCCAACCTCGACATACATCTCTCACAATATTCCCTTGGAGGGACAAATACCTTGTTACACTTATCACACTTAACCCCTAATATCTTTTTCTTGTCCCTGAGCGCAATTATAAACCTTGAGCCTACCCTTCCTGCAAAATACTGATTGGGCAGCGCCATCTTCCCCTCTTGAACAAAGCAGTCTTTGATATTCTCTCTATGAATAGCCATGATTATCTCCTCCTTTTAGTCATCAATCTCAAAGTATAAAAGATCCCTGAAACCCCCTGTGCGTTTTTCAGCCCAGACAGGGCGGACCCTCATCCCTGGTTTTATCCTATCAAACTCCTCTTTCTTGAGTTCATGAACAAAATTCTCCTCTTCAGTCGCTCCATCCAACATGACATAAACCCCTGCATACGGGGTTTCTCGAATCGATCCTGTAAGTGGATCAGGGCTGGCATAATAAACAGTATCAATATAGGTTACAGTAGCCTTTGGCCCCAACTCGACAAATTCTGTACAGCGTACCCGGCAATTAGCACAAATCTCTCTAGGTGGAATCTGGGTCCTGCCACACTTAGGACACTTTGTTGCATAAAATTTCTTTTCTTTAAGACCTTCAAACCATCTGGCCATAACTGGCCCTGTTGCAAAACGCTCATCAATAGAAGGGACGCATTTCAAAGATATCAATTCCTCAGCCTCTTCAGCACCTGCTACCTGAAACTTCTCAAACAACGCAGCTGATGTAGCTGCTGCACCCATATCCCCTTCTATCTTGACCTTACCTGAAGTAAAGGCAGCTGTACCATCAATTAGACCTAAATTCAGGCCTACAAAGATCTTGGCATCCATCTGCAGGGTAACTGTACAATCAGGGACTAGTCCTTCCTCAATCTTACATGTCTGATCCTTTATCTTTGCACTCCACTTGCCACCATTCTCACCAGTGAGGTCATAGCCTATTGTCATATCTACACCTTCAGCCTTGTCAGCGCGGAAGCGATCCTCCATAGAATCAATGATATCCTTTGGAATGACATCCTTTGCAGGAGGCGTGAACTTGGTAAATATCTTGGGTAATACATTTGTAAGCAGACCAATGTCACCATCCACACTGATCTTACCAGATGAAAAGGCCTCGCCAGCATCTATCTTCCCAATGGTTACACCTACAAAGGTCTCGGCATCTGCATTGAGCATAACAGAACACCCTTCAAGAGTACCTTCTGTCTTTTCTACCCTGAGGTTTTCATCCTTGACAGTAACCTGCCATTTACCACCACCCTCTCCAGATATATTATACCCAAAAAGGGCATCAACACCCTTTGCCCCCTCTCTACGGAAGCGCTCTTCCATGGTATTAAATATATCTTCTACTGCTACTCCATAATATTTAGCCATTTTGCACCTCCTACCAGTCCAGATATTTTTCAAGCATTATTAAAACTGTCCACATAGTCCCACCAAATCCTGAAGCCAGGCCATGCTTTACCTCTTTCTTGATCTGATGGTCCCCGGCATCGCCTCTGATCTGAAGAGCAGCCTCAGCCGGCCTTAGCATGGCTGTAGCACCAATGGGGTTGG
>JAGGYK010000215.1 GCA_021162585.1 Deltaproteobacteria bacterium | reverse complement strand
CTTAAGGGAAACGGGCCCTACATTGTGATACGTTCATTTTCATACTTGGTTGTGAGCGCAAAGTGCTCATGCGCGTTTATATGAAAATGCCGTTGTCCGTTGTCCGTTCTCCGTTTTATAGGCACGAGACATTAGGCTTAGGGGGATAAGGCTATAAGAATACTTTACGAGAGGAGGGGGTGAAGGGCTCTTGAGCTTATCCTTTAAGCGTTTTTTGCTAATACATCCCTAGCGTTGCCTGAAGGAGAAGCGATCCCTCCTGAGCCCGAAGCGCGAATAGGGATCGCCCGTAAGCGAGCCTACGATGTATCAAAAAACGGTTTAGGCAAGCGAAAGAGTCCCCATACCGAGGATATTTTCATGGTTCGTTGTGGCCGGTAGGTCATGGGGGTTTATATGAAAAAGCTATTGGATGGTTTTATTAGTTTTATTGGTTTAAATAAAGTGAATAGTGCTATTCATAAAAAAATAAGTTTTTCCGTCGTTTGTTGCGAGCGCCTGCGCTCATGCGGGCCTATACAATGACTGCATTGATGGCTTTTCTTATCGTACTAGGCATATTAATATTCTTTCATGAGTTAGGACATTTTCTTGTAGCAAAGGCAAACAAGGTAGGGGTTCTAAAATTCTCTCTAGGCTTTGGTCCGGCCATCCTAAAAAGACGCATTGGAGAGACTGAGTACAGGCTTTCTGCCATCCCTCTGGGGGGCTATGTCAAGATGCTTGGGGAAAATGAGTCTGAAGAAGAAATTACCCATATAGACCCCAAAAGGTCATTTGCAAAAAAAAGGCTTATATCAAAGGCATCTATTGTAGCAGCCGGGCCTATTGCCAATTTTGTGTTGGCATTTGCAATATATTGCATAATAGCATGGATAGGTCTACCTGCAATTCTACCCATTATAGGAGAAATTCAAAAGGGATCCCCTGCTTACAATGCAGGTCTCCTAAAGGGCGATAAGATTATGTCCATAGATGGGACCCAGATAGATTCATGGCAAAGTATATCACCAATCATCCAGGGCGCAGGAGAGGATAAAACCATTGATATTACAATAGAGCGTGGATCTAGGACATTTATTATCCATGTAAGGCCAAAGATAACAAAGATGAAAAACATATTTGGTGAGGAGGTAGATAAGGCTGTTATAGGAATAAGCCCCTCTGGTGATATAAAGATGGAAAGGCTTGGCCCTATAGGGGGGATACAATACGGACTAACCCAGACCTACAAGGTAATAGAGATCACATGTATTGCATTGTGGAAAATATTAAATGGGACCATAAATATAAAGGAGAGCATAGGTGGCCCCATTATGATAGCCCAAGTCTCTGGCCAAACATTTAAGGCAGGTCTGCTTCCATTCTTTTCTATGATAGCCTTTATTAGTATCAACCTTGCATTGATAAACCTCTTGCCAATACCAATACTTGATGGCGGGCATCTATTACTTTTCCTGATTGAGGGCATTACTGGCAAGCCCATAGAGGGTAAACCACGAGAGATAGCTCAGCAGATTGGGCTCTTTGTGTTAATACTTCTTATGGTGTTTGCCTTCTATAATGACATCATAAGGATCATATCGAACAGGTAAGGTATGAAGATTTTGGCCTTCGATACATCTACCAAGGTCTGCTCTGTAGCTCTTTTAGAGAACAGAGAAATAATATGTGAGATAGCTACTATGGCAAAGGCAGGGCACTCTGCTAGTCTGTTACCAATTATTGCTAAGGCCCTCCATATCACCAAGTGGGCTAGAGAAGAGATAGATTTAATAGTGGTAGGGTGCGGACCCGGATCATTTACTGGCATCAGGATAGGCATAGCCACTGCTAAGGGTCTTGCAATGGCTATCAATTGTAAGACCCTTGGTATATGTACCTTAGATGCACTTGCCTATGGGATGGCGCCATCAAAGATACCTATCATGCCGGCAATAGACGCAAGAAAATCAGAGATATTTTGCGCCTTATATTCACCTGATGGGGAGATCTATAGTCAGTATCTCAATATAAAACCTGAAGATATATCAGAAATCATAGATCAAGATACCTTATTTATCGGGGACGCCCTTGAGACATACAGTGATATCTTAAAAAAAACCTTGAAGACCCACTTCCATGTAGGGCCAAGGAGCCTATGGTACCCAAAGGCATCACTTATGGGCCTTATGGCTATGGATATTTCCCCTGTGGAGTCCCCTTATGATATCCGTCCTGTTTATGTAAGACCATCTGATGCTACATTGGCCTTACAAGAAAAAGACAGGTAAAGGTTAAAGGCCAAAGGTTTGTAGCATTCAAAATCCCCTTGCCTTTGGCCTTTTACCTTTTTCACATAAAACCTGCATGCCTGCTGGGCAGGCACAACCAAGGATGAAAAATATATGTTATTCCCGTACTAAATGTAGAAAAATCCTAAATCCTAATTTCTAAGCCCTAAACAATTTCAAAATCCAAAATCACAATACCAAAACTTATATCGCCTCTTCCAAGGTGCACCTAACCCAAGTTTACCCCTTAATTGGCAAAAAAGGGTAAAAAGCACCTAATTTTTACACCTAAACCCGCATAAAACCAGCATTTCTTTTCCAGGAATCTGATGTAGTTACCCATTAAAATAATTCCCCTTGACAAGGCTTATTACATAGCTTATACTTATAAGCATGTATATTACGACTGTTTCCAAGAAAAACCCTTATTCGTCTAAGGTTTTTGAGTATCAACGACTTGTTGAATCAATACGTACATCAAGGGGACCACGACAAAAATTTATACTTAATCTCGGAAAACTTCCATTACCTAAATCAAAATGGGAACTACTTGTGCAGAGGATCGAAGATATCATCTACGGGCAAGAATCATTATTACCCCTTGATCCTGAGATAGAAAGGTTGGCACAGGGGTATGCTCAGGATTTAATACAAAAACTTGAAGAGGAGTATGATGAATCAGGGCCCGCCTATGAACTGCTTGATATCGATTCACTTTCAAATTCTCGAGATAGAAGGATTGGCGCTGAATATGTGAGTTTATCGTACTTGCGAAGGCTTGGGTTAGAGAGCTGCCTGGAGGGATGTAAATTTACGAAACGTCAAGTGGAGGTAGCTTGCTTGTTAATCATTGGTCGTATGGTATGGCCGGGGAGTGAGAAGCGAACATATAGGTGGGCACGATACATAAGTGGACTGGATGAATTATTGGATACTGATTTCCGTCATCTTTCGTTGAAGACCTTGTACAGAGTCTCTGATAAGATCTTGAAAAATAAAGAAGCAATAGAGAGACATCTTCGTGATAAGGAACGCGATCTCTTTAGCCTTGATGAAAAGATCATTCTTTATGATCTAACCAATACCTTTTTTGAGGGGGTAGGGGCAAAGAATTCAAAGGCAAAGTTTGGCCGTTCTAAAGAGAAACGTAATGATTGTCGGTTAGTAACCTTGGGTTTGATACTTGACGGCAATGGTTTTCCGAAGGCAAGCAGGGTGTTTCCTGGTAATCAGAGTGAGCCTATGACCTTACTTGATATGGTAAAGGAACTTAAGAAAGCCGCTCCATCGTTGGGAACTAAAGAAAGGCCGACCATTGTTATTGATGCAGGCATTGCCACTGAAGAAAATCTAAGAAAACTCAAAAAAGATGGCTATCACTATATCTGTGTTTCACGCAAAAGGATGAAGCCACCGGAATCAGATGACTTTGTCGTTATTAAGAATGAGAAAGCCAACAAGATTGAAGCACATATTAAGACCTCTGGTGGTGAAGTATTTTTGTATTGCAAAACAAGGCTCAGGCAGAAAAAAGAGAAGGCAATACAAAGTCGATTAGAGCAGTATTTTGAGGCTGAATTAGACAGAATTGCTTGTGGTCTCAAAAAGAAAGGAGGGATCAAGAACTATCAAAAGGTCTGTGAACGGATTGGGAGGGCCAGGGAAAAGTATGCGAAGATAGCTCAATTTTACGAAATATCTGTTGAAGAAAAGGATGGTCGGGCCACCAGTGTTAACTGGAAGTATGTCAAGAAAACAGATTCTGATAATCACTTTTCGGGAAGCTATTGGCTTCGCACAGACAGAACAGACCTTTCTGAAGAGGAGATATGGGATATTTACACAATGTTGACTGACCTGGAAGATGCCTTTCGTACGATGAAATCTGAGATTGGTATTCGCCCCAATTACCATCAGAAGGAAGATCGGAGTGATGGTCATATTTTTATTACGCTTATTGCTTACCATATTGTGCACAGTATCCGTACTGCATTGAAGAACCAGGGCATAAATTATCGCTGGGAGACAATCCGATCCATCCTCTCGACGCATAACAGGGTCACGAACAGGCTGAAGTCTAAGGAAGGAAAGACAATCTACGTGAGAAAATGTATAGAAGCCGAGCCACAACATAAGCTCATTTATGACGCATTAAACCTGGACTATATTCCATGTAAACCAAAAAAATGTAGAATTTGAAAATTTGTAGTTACCATTACAGATTTTGAGCGATGTAAGTCCTTGAATATATTACGCTTTATTTTTTTGGGGTAAACTTGGGCTAAGCTGAATGCTGAGAGCTGAATGCTGATAGCTGATGGCTGGTATAAGATTGACTTTATCCTCTATAGAACCTACAAATAAACTATGAAGTGGTTTAAAGATTTGTTTTTTACCATACCAGAAGATACTAGAGAAACACGCATCGATTATTGGCCCCCTGAAGTACCAGTACTCCTATTAAAGGATACCGTGCTCTTACCAGGGACTACTTTGCCTTTAATAGTGTCTAATCCTATATCAATGTCTCTTATAAAAGGATTGCGCACCAATAATGATTACGTTGTAGCAGTTGGTATAAAGAAAACCAATAATATGACCCTTCCCACATGGGATAAAATCTATAAGACAGGTTGTTTGATAAAGACAGTAAGGACAACAGAGATTAACAAAGGGGAAATGTCGGTCATGGTAAAGGGTTTGAAGAGGGTAAGACTAGAAGAAAAGGTATCAGAAAACCCGTGGTTGATGGTGCGAGTCTCATATATAGATGAAAACATTGAGGTAAATAAACAAGTCAGTGCTATGGCCCATTCAATAAGACAGATATTGAATCAGCTTGCAAGGTTTTCCTATCACAATATGGACTCAGTATTAGTTAATATCTGCAAATTAAGGGAACCCGTGGTACTGCTAAATGTGTGTACAACCATATTGCCTTTACCTATGGAAAAGAAACAGGCAATCCTGGAGGAAGACACCCTCTTGGAAAGATACAGCATGCTGCACGAGGCCCTTAAAGAAGAACTGAATGTACTAGAAATCTCCTTTAAGATTACAGAAAAAACAAGGGGTGAAATTAACAATGTGCAGCGGGAATATTACCTTAGACAACAGCTGAAGACTATAAAAAAGGAACTGGGTGAGACAGAGGATATAGATAATGAGATAGAAGAGCTAAAAAAAGAGATCGAGGCTAAAGCTCTACCAGAGGAGGTAAAAAAAGACGTAGAAAAGGACATGAGGAGACTTACCCGTATGCAGCCGAGTTCTGCAGAGTATGCAACTATTAGAACCTATATGGATTGGATACTTGATCTGCCATGGCATGAACAAACCCAGGACAATCTTGATATCTCAAGGGTAGAAGCTATCTTAGATAAAGATCATTTCAACCTCAAAAAACCTAAAAAAAGGATTTTAGAATTTCTTGCTGTCAAGGCCCTTAAGAAAGAGCTTAAAGGCCCAATCCTTTGCTTTGCAGGCCCTCCTGGCGTGGGAAAGACATCCCTTGGCAAATCAATAGCACGGGCAATGGGGCGTAATTTTGTTCGTATATCATTAGGCGGTATCCACGATGAAGCAGAGATACGAGGCCACAGAAGGACATATATTGGTGCTATGCCAGGGCGCATCATCAATGGTATGAAGCAGGCTGGAACCCTAAATCCTGTATTTATGCTCGACGAGATAGATAAACTTACCCATGACATCCATGGTGATCCATCTTCTGCCCTGCTAGAGGCCCTGGATCCTGAACAAAATAGTCGTTTTGTTGATCACTATTTGAATGTAGGCTATGATCTATCAAAGGTATTTTTTATCACAACTGCAAATGTAATAGATACTATACCACCTGCATTGCGTGACAGGATGGAGATAGTAGAGATTGACGGGTACACCCAGGAAGACAAACTTCAGATTGCAAAACACTATCTTATACCAAAAGAGATTGAAGCAAACGGGCTTGAGGATAAAGATATAAGATTCAGCGATGAGGCCATAGGGCATATAATCAGCTCTTATACAAGAGAGTCAGGTGTAAGAAATCTCCAAAGGATGGTAGCATCTGTATTAAGAGTTATTGCCTCTAATATAGCAAAATATGGTGAAAATACCTTTGATATAGATAGTGCCTTTGTTGAAGAGGCCCTGGGCCCTGTACGTTTCATACCAGAGATAAGGAGGCGCACTGATATACCAGGTGTAGCAACTGGTCTTGCATGGACACCTTTTGGCGGAGATATACTATTTGTAGAATCCGCGCTTGTAGAAGGCAACGATGAGATGATACTTACAGGCCAGATGGGTGACATAATGAAAGAATCTGCAAAGATTGCACTCAGCCTGGTAAAGAGTATGGGTTATAAAATACCAAAGGGAAGCCACCTGCACATACATGTACCTGCAGGTGCTATCCAAAAGGATGGTCCTTCTGCAGGTATCACTATGGTTATATCCATAGTGTCATTACTTACAGGAAAGAGGGTATATGAAGATCTTGCTATGACAGGTGAGATCACCCTGCGGGGTATTATTTTACCTGTAGGTGGCATCAGGGAAAAGGTCTTAGCAGCCAGGCGTGCAGGTATCATGAACGTAGCCTTGCCACAAATGAACAAAAAGGACCTTGAAGAGATAGACAAAAATGCCATTAAAGATATGCATATACATTTCGTTCAAACCATAGACGATGTATTAAGACTTGCCTTCCCTGATGAAGAATCAAAGAATGCAACATTACCAATGATTACTAATACTGACGAAGAAAAGCCTTCCCAGCCTATACTTAAAGCATAGCCAAACTATTGCGAGCAGCCTCTATTGATCTATTAATTACATCTTCTGTATGGACTGTACTTATAAATAAGGCCTCAAATGGGGAAGGCGCCAGATATACCCCTTGCCCAAGCATATTATGAAAAAATCTAGCATACATCTTTCCATTCGATCTGATCACAGTCTCAATATCTTCTACAGGTGAATCACTAAAGAATAGAGCTGCCATGGCCCCTATACGATTTATCGTAAGTGCTATGCCTTTCTGCCTAGCCGCATCTCGAACCTCATGGGCAAAGATTCCCATTAGGGTATCAAGGGCTTTATAAGGCATCCCCTCTTTTAATACCTCGAGCGTTGCAAGGCCTGCAGCCATGGCTACTGGGTTCCCGGAGAGTGTGCCTGCCTGATATACTGGACCCTCAGGAGAGAGGAGACTCATGATCTCTTCTTTGGCCCCAAATGCACCAACAGGCATACCACCACCTATAATCTTTCCCAAACAGGTTATATCAGGGGTGATATGATAAATGTCCTGGGCTCCGCCAAAACAAAACCTGAAACCAGTGATTACCTCATCAAAGATAAGTAGTGCACCGTGGGCCCTTGTCTTTTCTCTAAGCGAGGTAAGAAATCCCTTTTTAGGAGGCACTACTCCCATATTGCCTGCAACCGGCTCCACAATCACAGCAGCTACCACCTGGCCGTATATATCCATAAATTCTTCAAAGCCTTTAATATCGTTATACCCAAGTACTGCGGTTGTAGATGCAATACCATCTGGTACCCCGGGTGTATCAGGGATGGCAAATGTAAGTGAGCCAGAACCTGCCTTTGAAAGCAGACTATCTACATGGCCATGATAACAACCCTCAAATTTTACAATAATATCCCTACCAGTATAGGCCCTGGCAAGACGGATAGCACTCATAGTTGCTTCTGTACCTGAATTTACGAACCTTATCTGTTCTATGGACTTAAATGCAGAACATATTATCTCTGCCATGGAGATCTCCATCTCAGTAGGCGCACCAAAGCTCATACCTTTTTCAACCTGGGCCTTTATCGCCTCCACCACCCTTGGATGACAATGCCCCAAGATCATAGGGCCCCATGAGAGCACATGATCAATATACCTTTCCCCCTGTGTATCATATATGTATGGGCCACGGCCTTTTGCTATGAATCTCGGGGTACCACCTACCCGGCCAAAGGCCCTTACCGGGGAATTTACTCCTCCAGGTATTACCTTCTTCGCTCTTTCAAAGAGCTCTGAATTGGTTGTCAATACTCCCTCCCTGGTTATTTAAAATATCTCATGGATGACTTTTTCAAATCCCTCTTGCTCCAGAAAACCTTGTACCTTTTAATATTAGTAGAAATAGCCATAGCCTTTATTAAAGCCATCACCTCTTTCTTTGTCCTTCCATGAATCATGGAGAATACATTGTACCCATCAAAACCTGGCCTTTCATAGCAATGGGTGACTGGGGCCATGGATGCTAAAATAGCCCCCACCTCTTCAATCCTATCCTCTGGTACAGCCCAGGTAACCATGGCATTTGCCTTCACACCTACCTGATAATGCCTTAAAATGGCCTTAAATCTCCTTATAATACCTTTTTTCTTTAAAATGGTTAACCTATCAATGATCTCAGATTCACTAATGCCTATAATACGAGACCATTTACCAAAAGGCCTGCCTACAACAGGCAGATCGTCCTGTGCCAATTTCAAGATTGCTATATCTTTGTTATCCATAAATATAAATCTAAACACATACACCTGTAACATGCAATATAGATTGCAACTACTCAGGTGGATAGGCTGAAGGTCCTGTTAAATGCGACCTTTGGTCTCCCTGCCTTCGGCAGGATTTAACAGGGTAAAGGCTTTTAGGTAAAAGACTCGCAAACCTCTATAATAGCATAGCCATTCAAGTGTCATATCCCCCAAATACGGCTTTTGTCGTAGCGACGAAGCAATCCCATTGATTACAAGTAATTAGAGATTGCTTCGCTCGCAATGACAACATGCGTATTATGCAAAGGTCTCAGATTGTCTTTAAAAAGATTAACCCTAATTTCTCTCCCTCATCCTAAATGTTACACTTAATTATGTTAAAGCCGAGTCAATATGTCCCCTTAAGTACAGAGCAAAAATGTCCCCTTTTTTCATATTTAGTAGTGAGGCACCCCGGGTTGTGAAGCCATATATACCCATGAGTGGGATTTAGCCCCTTT
>JAGGYK010000243.1 GCA_021162585.1 Deltaproteobacteria bacterium | reverse complement strand
TGGTCTTGTTTTGCTGAACGCTGAATACTTACTTATCCTTCCCGAAATTAAATTTTTAACCAATTATTAATCCTATTGTAATCAAATCTTGACAAAAATCAATTACAAAGACAGCAAATTTATACAACAGAGGTTTAGCAAGGTAATGAAATATCATATTGTTGAAAAGGAAGGGTTCCTTTTCATAAGGATCTCGGGTGAGAGCAAAAAGAATGAAGCCATTATGGTCAAAAGGATGCTTTATCCTTATTTTAAGAAGGAAGGGATTAAGGTTATTGTTGACCTCAAGGCATTAGAGACATTTGAACCAGCCATTTTGCTAGGTGTCTTAAATGGCATCAGAAAAGAAGTTGGTCTCTTGAGAGGGGGGGTGAAGTTGTGTTCCTTGAACCCAGAGACCCTAAATTATCTTAAACAAAACCGTTTGGATGAGATCTTTTATATCTGTGAAGATGAGGAAGTGGCCAAAAGGAATGAGTGGAGAAATTATGGCAAAAGATGATCAAGTTATAGAATTGCAGCCAAATATCTTTTTGCTCAGGGGTGAAGGTACTGCTAGTCACAGCTATCTGATTAAAGGGGATTATAAAAATGTTCTTATTGATTCAGGGCTGGATAAGAATTTTCCAAAATTACAAAAGTCTTTGCTTATCGCTGGATTCAAGGTTAGGGATATTGACATAGTAATAAATACTCATGAACACTTTGATCATATTGGGGCTAATCGTTATTTTCAGGATTATGCCCTTATTGCTGCCCATCGTTTTGCTGCTATAAAGATCACTTGTGATGACAGGTATGTTACTATGTATAAATCAGGAGATATCAATAATCCATCCCTTAAAATTCATCTCTGGCTTGAGCATAGGTCTTGTTTTGATCTGGGTAATTACACCCTAGAAGTGGTACATACACCAGGGCATACTTCTGGCTCAATCTGTATATATGAACTTACCCGGAAGACACTCTTTACCGGAGATACCCTCTTTGCTGGAGGCACTCTTTCTTATATTAGTGAATCTGGAAGTCTTGGTGATTATATCAATTCTATCAGTCATCTAGCGACTATGAAGATAAGTGAGATCTATCCTGGACACGGAGCTATTTCAAAGACCTCTGAAGGGGATATGCAAAAGGCCATTCTTAATGCCAGGGCGTTCTTAAAGGATGAGGATGGCGTAGAGATCACCCATTTTCAAGAACTCTCTTAGGTTAAAGTCAACCCTTAATTAGATTTTAACTCACCTGTAATAAAGCTGTAACAAAACCCAGTTAGTGTCCATTGCAGAGATCATGAAGGAGATAAGATTTGAACATATATCCAATTAAGACCCCTGAGAAAAAGCGTCTCTTTGCTGAAATATCCAATCCAAGAAAGGGACTTAGAGCCAATGAACAAAAAGGGGAATTTATATTTGCCAGCCCTAAGATGCAGAGGATAAAAGATATTATCGAACAGGTAGCAGACACAGATGTAAGTATATTAATAGAAGGTGAAAGCGGTACAGGCAAGGAATTGGTGGCAAGATCTCTACACTATAGTTCGAGTAGAGCAGGCAAACCATTCGTAAAGGTAAACTGTGCAGCCTTACCACTAGAGCTTTTGGAGTCAGAACTCTTCGGATATGAAAGGGGTGCTTTTACTGGTTCATACGGGGCAAAAGTTGGTAAGTTTGAATTGGCAAATAACGGTACAATATTCTTGGATGAGATTGGCGAGATTGCCTTGCCTATCCAGGCTAAACTCCTTCAAGTGCTTCAAGATGGTGTCTTTGCCAGATTAGGTGGCGAACAAGATGTTCGTGTAAATGTGAGGATTATAAGTGCCAGCAATAGAGATATAGAAAAGGAGGTAAAAGAGGGCAGGTTTAGAAAGGACATATATTATAGACTAAATGTGGTAAATATATATGTTCCCTCTTTGAGAGAGAGGAGTGAGGATATACTTCTTTTTTTTGAATACTTTCTAGATGTCTATAATGAAAAATATGATAGATTGATACATGTAGATAGGGACGAGATATATCCCCTACTACTTAATTATACCTGGCCTGGTAATATCAGAGAGCTTGAAAATATGGTAAAGCGTTTGGTGATTCTAGGAGATGTAGATGATTTTAAAAGATATCTAAGAGGGACTGGTCTCATTGAGAACAAAGCGTCTCAAGGCAAAAGATATTATTGTGAGGTGAAACAGGATATTCCTGATGATGTAGAGATCATTCCCTTGAAAAAGATAGCAAAAGAGACCTCAATAAAGGCAGAGAGGGAAGCGATTTCAAAGGTGTTACAAGATACTACCTGGGACAGAAAAAAGACTGCTCAGATCCTTCAAATTAGCTACAGGACATTACATTCTAAGATAAAAGAGTATGGTATAGTGGTAAAGAAGGGTAGATCCAGAATAAACCCAGAATTATCTTATTCATTATCAACTCGTTATCCATGATGACTTTATCAATAATAAGATAGCCACCTATTCCAGGCCTGGAGACTCTGGGAGGGTAATGGTAAACCTTGAGCCCTTCCCAAGTTCGCTCTCTGCGCTCACGGTTCCTTCGTGGGCCTCTATGATGTGTTTTACTATGGATAGCCCCAGGCCAGTGCCTCCCAATTCCCTGGATCTAGCCTTATCCACTCGATAGAACCTCTCGAATATGCGAGGAATATCTTTTTCAGGGATTCCTATCCCGGTATCAGCCACGACTATTTCGATATAACCATTGTTTCCTGAAGCAGTAATAGTAATTTCCCCATTTTCTGGAGTATATTTTATGGCATTATCAAGGAGATTTTTAAGCACAGTCTCTATGGCCTCCTCATCAGCCAAAGCCATGGGTAGATCTTCAGGTATATCCACGCTGATCTCCTGATGTTTTTTGATAGAGGTCTCACGAAAGTCAGAGATTACTTTATCCACTAACTCCATAACTTTTATCGGTTTGAGGATCATCTGTTTCTTCCCAGTTTCTATTCGAGATATGTCCAAAAGATCGGCAATCAATCTATCCAATCTATTGCTATGCCTTTCGATAATATCCAGAAAATTGCAGGCATGTTCTCTCTCTGCGATTGCTCCTGCCTTCAAGGTTTCTATAGACCCCTTGATGGATGTAAGAGGGGTTCTAAGTTCATGGGAGACATTGGCGATAAACTCCATCCTCATCCTTTCTAACCTCTTAATTTCAGTAATATCATGAAAGACAGTCACCACACCTAAGATGTTTTCTTCTCTATCCAGAATGGGTGCTGCCTGAACCATGAATGTCCTTTCGTCTAATAATGGATTAATCGGAAGTTCTATCACTTTTTGTGTACGTGTCTTTAAAACTTCTTTAAAGAGGCTATTGATATCGGGATTTCGTATAGCTTCCCAGTGAAACATGCCCAGGGTATCATCTGGGCTAAGCCCAAACATCTTTTGGGCGCTTTTATTCAAAAGGATAATGCACTCATCCTGGTCAATAGCCACTACCCCCTCAATCATTCCTGTGAGCACAGCCTCTTTTTCGCTCACTTCTCGAATCAGCGCCTCTATCTTACTCTCCAGTTCCCCACTCATCAAATTAAAAGATTGAGCCAGATCCCCTATCTCATCCTTAGAATCCACTACTATCTGCTGGCCGAAGTCTCCAAGGGATATGTTTTTTGCTGCCTGTGCCATTTGAGACATTGGCCTACTTATCCTTCTTGCCAGGGTAAATGCCACCAACAAGGATAGGATTACTGCAAGTATCCCACCCCAGCCTACAATCCTGTAAATATGTCCAACTCCAAGTTTAAGCTTATCCAAAGCCAGGGATACCCTGACTGTTCCAATAATTTGATTGTTATACTTAATAGGTAGAGCTAAATACATCATCTCCTTTTCTAACGTTGTGCTGTAGCGTATACTCTTTCCTTCTCTTCCCTTCATTGCTTCCTTTACTTCAGGCCTTCTTAAGTGATTCTCCATTTTCTTAGGATCCTTTTTTGAATCTCCAAGCACAGTGCCTTCAGGGCCTATTATGGTAATTCGGCAATGAATTTCCCGACCCAATTTTTTGGCCAGAGGATCAATGTTTGCCCCTTTTTCTTTCAGGATATCTTCTTTTACCAGGCCTCTTATCAGGATAGCATTAGATTCAAGCTGAGAGGTTATTTGACTTATATAATAATCCTTAAAGGAAAGACTGACATATAGCCCGATTATAGTAAGTGAGATAAGAATAAGTAGGCCTTGAGCAAAAAAGAGTTTCCAGATAATCCTTTTACCAGGCATGCCTTCCTCAACTTTTCCTTTTAGCTGATTATTTTCCTTCCTTAAGGCCAGGGCTACAAAACGTGTAGCCAATGCCTCTTCTAGTGACAATATAAGAAGAGGCCTCTCTTAGTTTCTCTCTAAGTCTTCGGATATGAACATCTATTGTTCTTTCTGTCACAAAGGCATCTTCTCCTAAAACCCCATCTAAAAGCTGACCTCGAGTAAGAACCCTACCTTCCCTCTGAGCTAGAAAAAGGAGCAACCTAAACTCAGTAGAAGTCAAGTCAAGAGTGGTATCTTTCCAGGTTACTTGATATTTCTCAGGATCTATCATCAACTCACCTGCTATGATTCTATTTCTCGCCTCAGGCCGGGCTATCCTTCTTAAGACCGTCTTTACCCTTGCAATTATCTCCTTTATACTAAATGGCTTGGTAACATAGTCATCAGCACCCAATTCCAAACCTGTAACAATATCTGTCTCCTCACCCTTTGCAGTGAGCATAATTATAGGAATAGAAAAGGTAGAAGAATTTCTTTTTAGAATCCGACAGACCTCTAAGCCATCCATGCCTGGAAGCATAAGATCAAGGATAATTAGATCAGGAGATTTGCCTTTGACCAATCTTATAGCATCTTCTCCATTGTAGGAGGTAATCACTTTAAATCCCTCCCTGGCCAGGTTAAACCTGACTAATTCCACAATATCCTTCTCATCATCCACCACAAGGACATTCTTTTTTGGCATAATTTTTCCCTCAATTTATACAGATAATAGCATTCTTAAACGAGAAAACAATCCCTTTGTCTAGTATGCCCCGTGTCTGATGTCTTTGGCCTTTACCATATAGATTACATCCTCGGCAATATTGGTTGCGTGGTCAGCAATCCTCTCTATATATTTGGAAATAAAGCTTATTCGGATAGCTCGAGAGATAGTTCTGGGGTCCTCCATCATAAAAGTAAGCAGTTCTCGAAAGATTTGATCATTCAGGTCATCGATCAATTGGTCATCTTGACATACCTTTAGGGCAAGCTCAGCATCTCCCTCAACAAAGGCATCCAGGGCATTTTTAAGCATGAGCTGAGCATTTTGAGCCATTCGAGGCAAATCGATGTAGGGCTTTAAAGGCGGCTCTTTGTTGAGTTCCAATGCCCTCTGGCATATATTAACAGCCAAATCGCCCATTCGTTCCAGGTCGGTAATAATCTTGGTTACTTTCACAATGAGCCTTAGATCTTTGGCCATGGGCTGCATTAACGCCAGAAGTCTGATTGACATCTCCTCCAGCTCAACCTCCAAAGAGTCAATCAGATCATCAGATTGAATGGTTATTTCGGCTAGTTGCGAGTCCCTTTCCACCAGAGATTTTATAGCGTTAGCAATGGCCTGCTCTACTAAGGCCCCCATTTTAAGCAGATTCTCTCTTATGCGTTGCAACTCTTTCTCAAAATGTCTTTCCATAATCTTCTCCTTTACCCAAACCTACCGGTAATGTAATCCTCTGTGTGTTTAACATCAGGGGCAGTAAAAATCTTTTCAGTAAAATTATATTCAATCAATTCTCCCTGGTAAAAAAATCCGGCATAGTCCGAGATACGCGCAGCTTGTTGCATATTGTGCGTCACGATAATGATGGTATATCTCTTCTTCAGCTCAACAATCAGCTCTTCAATCTTTGCCGTGGAGATAGGATCTAAAGCAGATGTGGGCTCATCCATTAACAGGACATCTGGTTTCATGGCCAAGGCCCTGGCAATACACAGTCGCTGCTGCTGCCCCCCTGAAAGCATCATGGCAGACTGACCCAGGATATCTTTCACCTCATCCCATA
>JAGGYK010000123.1 GCA_021162585.1 Deltaproteobacteria bacterium | reverse complement strand
TCCTGACATCGTCAAATTGTTAATGGGAATGGAAATTCGTTTCCATTTTTTAGGAAAACTATTTCACAATTATAGTAACAAGAGAATGAATTTTTGGCTGCTGATTGATTTTACGTGTAAAATTAGTATATTACCAAAAAATTATAATTTGTTGTATTAGGCATACCTTTTGCTCATGGAAAGTTACTAACAAGCAACAGCATAAACTTTTGAGGAGGATTGTTTTATGAGCATCTTTGATAGCGTTAAAGGGACATCGAGGCAGGCTGCAATAACTGTGACTACTGGCCAAATCATTAGGTATGTGCATAAGTCTCCAGAGCAAAATTTCGAGAAGATGGTAAAGGCATTAGTCTTCTTGGGTGCAAGGTTTGGGAATCCAAAACCATTTAATGATTTTATTAATTGGCTTGATTCCAATCCAGGGACTAAAGAGTGGTTTATATGCTTGATGAAAAAAGACAGAAAGCAGGTAGCGAATGTTATTAAACTGCTATTCGGAAACTGTTCTTTAAAGTGGATAGACAAAAGCAACAAACTCCAGGAGAAATATGATTTTACTGCACCTTATTCAATACTTATCAGTCCTACAATGAGATGCAATCTAAGGTGTAAGGGGTGTTATGCCCAAAATTATGCAAGAGACGATGATCTATCTCTTGAAATCATTGATAGTATTATTACTCAGGGTAAATCCTTGGGCACATATCTTTATACTATTTTAGGAGGTGAACCGTTTATTAGGTTTGATGACATATATAAGGTAGCATCCAAACACAATGATTGTCTCTTCCAGGTATTTACTAATGGGACATTAATAACAGAGAAGATAGCAGAAAAGATAGGAAAGCTTAATAATGTAATAGTGGTCTTCAGCGTTAATGGCAACAAGGAAGAGATGGAGTATATAAGAGGGCCAGGCGTATATGAAAAGATATTGACCTCAATGGAGAGGTTGAATAGACGCAATTTGATGTTTGGGATGTCTCTGGTGCTTACCTCTCGTAATTATGAGCAAATGATGAGAGAGAGTTTCTATAAATCCTGGCAGGATAGAGGCGTCATGTATGCATGGAATTTCCTGTTCATGCCTGTAACTAAAGATGCAGATCTTTCTCTAATGCCTACACCTGAGCAGAGGATAAGATATGGTGAATTTGTAAAAACATATCGAGAGAAGAATCCCTTATTCATCATGGATTTCTGGTCTGATGCACCTGCTGTACATGGTTGTATTGCAGGGGGAAGACGGTTCATCCATATAAACCACAAAGGGGATATAGAACCTTGTATATTTGCACATTTTGCTACACATAATATAAAAGAGCATACACTGCTTGAGGCCCTGAAATCGCCCTTCTTCTCAGCAATAAGACAGCATTCGCCTCACACGGATAATCTCTTAAGGCCTTGCATGATTATAGATAATCCTCAGGTTTTAAGGGATGTCTGCAAAAGGCATAATGCCAGACCTACTGATGAAGGCTCAAGATGTTTGATAGAAGATTCGCGCCTAATCTCACATCTGGATAAATACTCAGAAGAAGTTGCTCGAGTAATAGATCCTATATGGAAGGAGAGATACCAGGACTATATTGCTGATATGCTTACAAGAAAGCAGTCTTATCCAGAGGGCTCAGATCGTATAGCATACAGATTGGACAGGAAGACATTTATGGATAATATCAAAAGATATGCATCGCATGACCCTGATTATGCAACAATCTTATTGAAAGAGGCTGAAGAAGCCTTTTCCAAGTATGAAAGAGACCATGAGCTTCATATGAAGAATGAAGATGAAGAAAAAGCGGATGGTAGATCAACAGAGTTATATGAAGCTCATGTTGGAACAGTTGGTATTTAGGGCATCTATAGTCTAGGGGAGACAGAAACATGACGAAATACAACACAGCATTAGTATTGGGTGGTGGCGGAGTAAGGTGTATGGCCCATGTGGGTGTGTTTAAGGCACTACATGAGAATGGTATAGAGCCTGACCTTGTTGTGGGCAGTAGTATAGGGGCTGTATTAGGTGCAGTCTATGCTTATATAAAAGACCCTTCATATGTAGAAAGATTTGCTGATAGATTTTCATCAAACCGAATGGTGCTAACACTAGAGAGATCTTTAGGGTCTAACAATGGGAATCCTATTTCTAGGGTTGGAACATTCTTATCATTTACTTTCGGGTTGTTTCATGGATTTTGGCGTCAGGGTATATTATCACAGGAGTTTGTCAAAAAGGTGTATAAAAATATCCTGGGGGACGGAGTTTTATTTAACCGCAATTTCAATATCGAGGATACAGCAATACCATTTGCTCCATTAACAACAGATTATAGTACAGCAGAGGCAGTGGCTGTTACAAAGGGCGATTTGCCTACATTTTTATATGCATCGAGTGCATTTCCGGGCCTGTGCAAGCCTGTTTTGCATGGTACCAGGGTACTTATGGATGGTGGGATCATAAGTGTAGTACCTGTTATGGCAGCACACCTGTTGGGTGCAAAACGGATCATTGCAATAGATACTGAGGAAGAAGTTACTAAACCCAGGTATAAAAACGCAATAGAGGCCATTAGTATGGCGACCGGCATAAGGGGACACCGATTAAACATTGTAGAAAAGAATTTAGCAGATATTGTTGTTTCACCATATATAAATGGATATAAGTGGTATGAATTTAGCAAAGTAAATGAATGCAAAGAGGCAGGGTATAATGCTGCTATCCAAAATATTGATGGAATAAAAGCTCTTATCGGCTCATCCCCAGATGAAGATATTTATCATAAAAGGGATGCCATGGCAGAATTGTATCCCTTTGCCGTGATCTGATTAAGAAGCTGTCAGCCTCTAGCTTTCAGCACATAGCAAATAGGGCCCGTTCACCGGACGGGCCGATGAGGGCATCGGCCCCTACAGCTGATTGCTATTTTCATACAAAGTAGAAGATGTTAGACTAGAGACATGTTTCTTTTCAAAAAGATTGTTGAACCTTTATTTTATCCTCTCCCTCTGTGTTTGGGTATCTTAATCCTGGGGCTACTCTTGCTGTGGTTCTCACAAAGGAGGCGAACAGGAAGGTTTATAGCTTTAATGGGCGTAGTTTTGCTTGGTCTATTGAGCTACAGTGCGATCTCAGATGTTTTTTTAAGACCACTGGAATATAAATACCCCAGCCTGATGAGTGTCACGAGTCTTAAACCTCTGAGCCATGATGTTAGTGTCTCTGTCAAATGGATTGCAGTCTTGGGTGGAGGGCACATATCTGATCCTCAGGTTTCTATCACCAGCCAAATTTCAGAGGCATCTCTGGTTCGTCTTGTAGAAGCTATCCGCTTATACAGACAACTATCAGGGAGTAAGCTTATCTTGTCAGGGGGGAGTGGTTTTGCTCCAGTATCTGATGCCAAGGTCATGGCTAAAGTTGCTTGCTTCCTTGGAGTGAATCAGCAAGACATGGTTTTAGAAGAAGAATCCAGTGACACCAAAGATCAAGCCAGGTTCATTAAACAAACAGTTGGGGAGGGCAGGTTTATTTTAGTCACCTCGGCATCACACATGCCGCGGGCAATAGCCCTTTTTGAAAAACAGGGCATGAATCCTATCCCGGCTCCTACCGGTTATTTGGTCAGGAAACCCCAAGGTATTAGTCTTAAGTCTTTTTGTCCTAGTTCTAGTGGATTGCGCAAAGTAGAAATCGCGATGCATGAATATCTGGGCCTTATTTGGGCAAGGCTTAAAGGGTAGATTTAATACCAAATTGCATTCAATCAGGTAGTTATCGAAATTGTCATTGCGAACGTAGCGAAATAATCTAAAGGCTGAGCTTGCCACGTCGCTAAAGCTCCTCGCAATAACTTGATTGCAACTTGGTATAAAAAGGCTGTTTGGGATGTCCATATATGAAGAAGTGACAGGTGTTAGGAGGCTGTTGCACAAATCCTTTTTTTGTTTATCTGATGCGTTTTTTGATATATCTAAGGCTCGAGAAGTTAAACTCTCGAGACTCATCTTTCTCTATAATGTCATAGACATATTTATCCATATTACTAGCCTTTTTGACCTCTTACTGAGGCGATTGCCTCCTTGAAGTGTTTCATCTTAATCTTAAGTTTCTTTTTTTTTGCCTCTGATTTTTAAGTATTCCCTGATTGCTGCCATGGATGCTTCCCTTGAAATAGCCTCAATATCTGATCAGACAAGGCCCTCGGTCTCTTTTGCAAGGAGAGCACTGTCTACATCTGGGTAAGTGGTTTTCCTTTGGTGTGAACCCTGAATATCTTCTCTCTTTAGAATATGTGGTTCAGGCATCCTGGCAAGGTATGGGAGAGAGATCTCCCTTTAGGAACCTTGAGCGAAGTTGAAAAAGCTGTTAAGGAAACGATAAAACACGCTGCGCCAGGAGGATGTTACATACTGAGCACATCCGGGTCTCTAATGGCAGGTATCCCTGTACGGAATATACTCAGATTGAATCTATTCTATATTTCTCTTTAAGCTGAATGCCTGCCATGCCTCAGGGCACGGGATTGTCGGCTAACGATGCAGAGGGCAAGGATAAGAGAGC
>JAGGYK010000014.1 GCA_021162585.1 Deltaproteobacteria bacterium | reverse complement strand
TTGACAACACCTCACAACCATCATAGATATGGACAATCATTTGATGCTCCCCGGTAGCTCAATTGGTAGAGCGGGTGGCTGTTAACCACTAGGTCGGGGGTTCGAGTCCCTCCCGGGGAGCCAGATTTGATTAAAGAAACAAAGGCCCTTGGGAATTGGCCTCCTCCGAAACCTATGATACCTACTCAGATGCATTACATCGTGAAAAATGGCTGAAATCATGAACAGGCAGAAGATTCCTAAAAAACATACTCGACCAAGCTCAGGGTGGCTGTTAATCCGCCTGTGGCGAATTTATCGCTCCATCCGCGAAAGGCGGAGTGGACAGATTGGATGATAATATTCACTTGTTAATTGGAGACCCCAGATTTTTCACTTGCAACTTTGCAATCAGAATGCATAATTGCATGTAAGGAGGTAAGTTATGGGTCAAACTTATATCAAGAGAGCGCTGGAACCAGTCTTGGAAAAGGCCGTTGCCGAGTTTCCTGCGGTCGTCCTTACCGGGCCGCGCCAGTCTGGCAAAACCACGCTCTTACAGCATCTTTTCAGCAAACGCTGCCGGTATGTTTCCCTTGAACCGCCTGATGTCAGGGCAGCCGCGGTGGAAGATCCACGCGGTTTTCTCGAGATGTACCAGCCTCCCGTTATATTCGATGAAGTACAATACACCCCAGGCCTGCTTCCCTATGTAAAGGAAAAGATCGATGTGGACCGGGAGAGGTGCGGACAATACCTGCTAACTGGCTCGCAGAACCTTCTGCTCATGGAAAAGGTTACAGAGTCGCTAGCTGGCCGGGCTGCCATATTGCGCCTTCTGCCGCTTTCCTGCCGCGAGATAAATGGGCAAACATGGACTCCTCTGCCGTGGGAGCCTGAACGTCAAACAACTTCTGGAACAAAGCCCTCGTACCGGAAACTCTGGGAAAGCTTCTTGCGGGGTAGCTATCCCGAACTTGCCGCAAACCCCAGGCGCGACATCAATCTTTGGCATGCCAGCTACGTCCAAACTTATCTCGAACGGGACGTGCGTACTCTCCGGCAGGTAGGGGACCTCTCTCAGTTTCAGAATTTTCTTCGGGCGCTGGCGGCCCGGAGTGCACAACTGCTGCACCTGACTGATCTGGCGAAAGACCTCGGCATCGCCGTAAACACAGCAAAGGCTTGGCTTTCGGTCCTGGAAGCTACATACCAAGTGATCGTGTTGCGCCCCTATTTTGCTAACGTTGGGAAAAGGCTCGTTAAAACACCAAAAGTCTACTTCACAGACTTGGGCACGCTTTGTTATCTTGCAGGATTGAAAGACCCCGAGCACGCCGCCTCCGGTCCCATGGGAGGCGCAATCATGGAGACCGCGGTGCTCTCCGAAATAGTTAAGACGCTGAGCCACCAGGGCATTGATCCGCAGGTCTATTTCTGGCGGACTTCAGCAGGTACAGAAGTAGATATCGTGGTTGAAACTGAAGGAAAACTCGTTCCCATCGAGGTAAAGCTCTCGGCTACCCCGAGGCTGGCCATGGCCTCTACCATCAAAACCTTCCAAAAGGACCTGGGAGACAAAGCAATGCCGGGGTATGTTGTACATCCTGGAGATATCGCCCTTCCTCTCGGCCCGGGCGTTATGGCCCTCCCGTTCGCCGAGTTGTGAGCGTCTTTTCCAGGAAAAGGGGAAAAGGAGGGTTATCTTTTAGAGCTCTGTCGATATATTGTTTTAAATCCAGTAAGGGCAAAGGTTGTTGCTAATCCTGGTCAATGGGAGTGGAGTAGTTATATGGCCATTGCTGGGGAAGCGGAATAGCCTGGGTTTCTAAATGCAGACTTTATCCTTTCCCAATTTGGTATGGACAAGGATAAACGAAATCAGGGGATATACGCAGCGCATGTGCGATATGGGTATAGTCTCAAAAAGGTAGGAGAGTGCATAGGGATACATTATTCAGCAGCCAGCAAGGTCTTAAAAAAGATGCTTCATGAAGCAGAAGGTGAAATAAATTCACGATTCAAGACCTGACCCTTTCCTTTGCTTCCTTCTCTGTTACGCCTTGGGCGTTGTAAAGCAAATTTGAACCATGCGATGTCGAGAATTTGCGCCATAAAGCCTCACATCAGTGTAAGGTTCCGTCAAGGTTTTTTGTAGAGTTTTTGTAGAGAGTTCAATCAAAAAAGCCACTTGCAATTTTTAGGTAATAATTATATGTTGTTTCAGCATAAACATGTAGCTTGGACGATACCATCTAGAGGTAATATGAAATATCGTTCGATGTTTATGTTATTTATGTTGATTTATTCTAATGCCTTGGGAGTTAGTAAGATGATTCGATCACATTTACACAGACTGACTTGTAAAGGATAATGATCAATATGCTGTACAATAAATGGAGCAAAAATCACTATACAATTTTTTTGATGAAGCAAGGAACATCTAAGGATACTTGCAGCTTTGCAAATTGCTTGACTAAACACGGTGTAACCTTTCAATCTGGAAAAAATTCCTTAATTATAAACATCCAGAAACCACACAGATTTACACACATACGACACAGAAAGATCTTAGACTACTCGATGAACTGATGGGAGGGAAACGATGACTAAAATAGATCCAATTTTACTTCGATTACCCACAAAATATTTCAGTATAAACATAAAAAAGTTATGCGAAACGGCGGAAAAATGAAGGAGGTGAAACATGCGTAAGAGAATCAATTACTTAATACTAGTTTTATGCTCGACAGCATTGTTGACAGGATGCGCAGCAGTAGCAATGGCCCCTGTAATGGGTCTGTATACTGATGTCCAGGCACCTTATACAGCAACTTCCAATCCATCTTATTCCAAGGTTGGAACTGCAACGTGTACATCGATCCTGGGGCTGATAGCTACAGGTGATGCCAGCATAGAGACTGCTGCTAAGAATGCAGGAATTAAGAAAATACATCACGTTGACTACAATGCTAAGAATATCTTGGGCATTTATGCCGAATATACAGTATATGTCTATGGAGAATAAGGGGTTAAAGTTTTTTGTCTCTGTGAGTTAACAAAAATGGCAACAGTGAGCCAGAAGTCTGGAAAACAAATTTCCGCCGTATCGCTTAACCCGGATTTTGTGGCTCACTGTATTTGCCAAACCCCCCGCATTACGCAGAGCATGGAAAAAGGGTGAATTGGGGACAGGTTCAATACTGTTCGGCATGAAATTTGCGTAGCCACGAACGAAGTCAAGAGAATCCTTGATTTTAGCCCATAGAGAACTTACTAACTCTGAAGGATGATACTTTTAATCTTGATTTTTGGTTAGTAGCTTATAGCCTTAGCTAAGAATTCTGGTTATACAGGTTGGGGGAAGAGGAATTTGTTCGCAATCTTCCTTGTATTATCCATCAACAGCTAAGAATTCTGCTGGAAATAACCTTTCGTAGCGTAAAAAGCGAGGTTTCTTTTACTCTACTTTAGGGACACTGTGAACTTCATCAATAATTATGCCGAACACTATTAAACCCATCCCCAATTTCGTCTCAGAAGTTGTACCTTGACCCAATACCTAAATAGGAAACTCAGGCTAGTCTTTTTCTTAAAGTGTCATGACAGAAGCTGCCCCCTTTTTTCTCTAAAGGGAGATCAAAAGTGTTTCTTAAGGCTACGAACTAGTGTATGGTCTGGGATGAACGTTTTATTTTCCGTATGCCGTTACTTTCATTAGTCCGAAGATTCCGAGAACTTGCAAATATTCATAGTCGGCATACTCCACAGTTGCTAGATTCCCATTTTTTGCTGCTGTTTCAATATCGCATCGGCCCCACGCAATGGTTTGTCCTGTAAGAAGAATATCACGCACATAAAATGTGGAGGCATCTCCGTATGTTGAACACACAGGTGTAGAATCGAAATTCACAGAGAGAGGAGCCTTTACATTAGTTAAAATACCGCCCTGCGGTGGTTGAAATGGCGCTAAATAGAAAGCACATCCTGTTAATAGCGTTGAGAAAAGCACAAGGCACAAAACACTTCTCATTCTTACACCAAGATATTCTCTCATCCCTTATTCTCCATACACAATGACAGTGGTTTTCTGAAAGATACCAAGAATATTGGTGTATGAATAGTCGGCGTGATGGATGGTGTTGATTTGCCCGTTTTTCGCAGCTGTTTGGGTGCTAGCATCCCCAAAGGCAAAGAGACCAAGAATATTGTACGCATTAGAAGTCCCTTGTTTCGTTCCCAAGGTTGTATTGGAATAATCAACATCAAGGGGAGCCGCTGTGCTGTTGAAAAGCATTCCCTGAGGCGGAGAGAAAGGAGCCATCGCCATCGCGGCGCACCCAGACTGAAGCATTACTATACACACCCCCATTGTGACTAAAAGAAATACTCTTTTCCTTATTTTTAGGTAATATAAATTACATGTATTATAT
>JAGGYK010000175.1 GCA_021162585.1 Deltaproteobacteria bacterium | reverse complement strand
CTTGATCTACAGGCTCATGCCTTGTACTTTTGCCGAAAAATTTTTTTACAAGATCAACCATCTTTTAATCTCCTGTTCTCCTTTTTGATTCGTAGCGTTTGCCATATTCAACAAACTTTTCTTTTTGATTAATCATACTAACATATCAGATGAGAGATTTGCATAACTATCTACCCCGTCAGTCCCAAGTAAAATATTATAAAAGAGATATTCCATGCTTATTATGGAGTTGAACTTTGGCAATTTACATGATAATTTGCCAAGAAAGGAGGTAATATGGAGACAGCATTAGACAAATTTGGGAGAATTGTCATACCCAAAAAAATTCGTGAGCATTTCAATCTTGAACCAGGAACTCAAATTCGTATCGAAGAAAATGGGCAGACTATTGTCTTAAAACCTGTACACGGAGAACCAAACCTTATTTTAAAAGAGGGGGTATTAGTTTTTTCTGGTACTCCTACAGGAAATCTTGACGAAGCCCTCACAAAACACCGTGAAAAGAGGATAAAAAGTGTTGGGGAAGGGAAATGAGAACCTTATTTGATACGTCTATAATTGTGGCTGCACTGATTGAGTCTCATCCTATGCATGAGAGGGCATTCCCCTGGTTTAAGCAAGCCAAAACAAAAGAGTTTGATCTGGTTGTTGCCAGTCATACTTTGGCTGAATTGTATGCTGTATTAAGCGCTCTTCCCATAAAACCTCGGATCTCACCCGCTGTGGCATGGAGGCTTGTTCACGAAAACATTGAAACAATGGCTGACATAGTTTCACTTTCACCTGCTGAATACAGTTCTACAATAAAGCACATGTCTGAGTTAGGACTGAGTGGCGGTATCATTTATGATGCCCTGATTGCAAAGGTTGCTCAAAAATCCAGAGTTGAACGCCTTTTTACTCTAAATATTGAGCATTTCAGGCTGGTGTGGCCTGGTGGTGGTAAAATTCTAAATACACCCTGATAGATACTACCTTAGGACTGAGATAATCTTTTATGCCTTAGGAGGAAGAAATCATTTTCGGCAGAGGGAAAACAGGGAAGGGGTCTGGCCCCGTTGCTTCCTGTTTAGCAGGTAACATAATATGAAACCAAAAAAACTAGAGATAACCTATCGAGGGCAATCTCTTCACATTGAATATTTCCTCCGTCCTGGAGTAAAAGGGTCAGTCCTTTATCTACATGGACTAAGTTGTTCAAAAAATGATTTTATAGGAGCAACAACCGCAGGCGAGCTAAGCCCTTATACATTGGCAGCATTTGATTTTCCCGGGTGTGGTAATTCGTCATATCCTGAAACTATGGCTCTTGGAATTGATGACCTGGTAGAGATTACGAACATTGTAGTTTCAAGACTGCCTTTAGGTGATCTTGTAATTATCGGACATAGTATGGGTGGGCTTGTAGCTCTCCTCTATATTCAGAAGTATAGCAAAAATGTAAAAGGTTTTATCAACATAGAAGGCAATTTGGCCTCTGAGGATTGTTTTCTTTCTCGCGAGGTTATAAAATATAGTTTTGCAGAATTCAAAGACAGATGGTTTCAGAATCTTAAGCAAAAGTCGTTTTGCTCCAAGAACAAAGGTTTCCAAAAATATGCTGAAACGCTTGAGAAATATTCATCTCCAAAGGCGTTCTTTGATTGCTGCCCTTCTCTCGTAGATTATTCTGATAACGGAAGTTTGATCCAACTCTTTACTGAGCTTAAAATTCCTAAAATCTTTATACATGGCTCAGAAAATAATACACTTTCTTATATCCCATGCCTAAAAGATAAAGGGTGTGACATTGTCGAGATAGCCAATAGCAATCATTTTCCTGGCTATGATAATCCGCAAGGCTACTATAAAGTCCTTTCCAATTTTTTGAATAAAAGATAGAATCTGGTCAAGAGATATCAACGTGGTATATCCCCAAGAAGTATTTTGGCAACAATCCTGTGGGCCGGATCTCCCTTGTGTGTTCACATTCACATTGCAGGTAACAATTAATATATAACTTGATTTTGCAGCAGGATTCATGCAAGAAGGATCCTACGCCCGGATACATTAGCGGACTTCTTCGTGGGACAGCATGTGCAGGTGAACATAGGTAGTCCTATTAAAGCATCAAGATATATATCTGAGACAAAGGATCAATTGATGAACGATGTTAAAGACTCGATTGCACATCTGGCAGGCGAGAGTGAGAGGGAGATGGGGACACCTGGTTCCTCTTAACCGCCACACCTGAAACAAGGATGTAGGGACATCCTATAATCGAGCAATTGATAATCTTTGTCTTTGGCAATGGTTTTTTTCCTCTCTCAACTGCATATCCCACCCATGGAGGGGTCATTTCAATATATTCGGCTAATCCTGTCAGGGGCATTCCTAACTCACTCACTGCCCAATAACAAAGCAAGCTCTAGGTCTTGAATCGTGCATTATGCACAAGTATCAGGCAATCAAGGGGTGAGGCTTGATCCTGTGCATCCTGATCACTGATTGAATTTTCGGAGAGTTTTGTGTATATGTAATAATTATTAGCTCGTTGAATTGAGGGTGAATGATTGCTGTCAATTCACATGCAATTGAAAAGTAAGTTTTTTATATTTATCGAAAGGATTGAATATCCGTGCCTGCTAATTTGTCACCTCAGTATTTAGAAGCAGAAAAACGGTATAGAGAAGCAAGAACACCTGAGGCCAAGATAGAGGCCTTAGAAGAGATGCTTGCTATCATACCGAGACACAAGGGTACAGACAAGCTTCAGGCTGATCTCAAACGAAGGCTCTCCAAACATAGAGACCAATCACAGAAGAAGAAAGGGGGCGCCAAGCAAAAGCCTGTCTTTTCAATCGACAAAGAAGGGGCAGCTCAGATTGCGGTTATCGGCCCTCCTAATACAGGCAAGTCATCACTCATCGCGAAATTAACCCATGCCTCCCCAGAGATAGCTGATTTTCCCCACACCACCCATATGCCGACACCAGGGATGGCCCCCTATGAAGACATCCAATTCCAGCTCGTGGATACCCCACCCATTACGAAAGATTACATCGATCCGTTGATGGCTGACCTGATCCGTCGAGCCGATATCGTGGTTATTCTGCTGGATCTGGCTGCCGATACATTACAACAGTTTGAAGATACCCTCTCCATACTTGAAACATTCCGCATCTTCCCGGAAGGATTTCCTGTTCCTAAAGATTTGAGAAAACCTCACTTCATCAAGAAAATACTGGTCGCCATCAATAAGATGGATGAGCCAAAAGACGAAGAGGATTTTAAGATTTTCTTGGAATTGACCGAGATGAAATTACCCTGTCTCGGTATTTCCATACACACCGGGAAAAACCTCCTGGAGTTTCTCGAAAAGCTCTATGATTTGTCTCATATCATCCGTGTGTATTCAAAGACCCCTGGAAAGGAACCTGACATGAATGAACCGTTCGTAATCCCCAAAGAAAGCACCCTGGATGATCTGGCCACAAAGATTCACAAGGATTTTGTAAAGAAATTGAAATATGCCAGAATATGGGGCAAGTCGGTTCACGACGGACAGATGGTACATCGGGAATATGTAATGCAGGATGGAGATATTGTGGAGATTCATATTTAAAGGGTCAACACAGCAATAAGAGAATAACAATACATTGTCCTAATTCCCGAATGGGACAATAAAGGATCATCAGAAGTGGCTGCTCCCATCCCAGCAATGGGTGCATAACTTATCTTTTGGCAGCCCTATGGCTTCCACAAGATCCTCCAATCTCTGAAATGCCAGAGATGTCAACCCCAAACGTTCCCGGATCTTTTCAATCATTTCAAGATTCTTCTCTGACCCGGCGCGGGCATACTCATCCAGAAATTTGTCATCAGAGCCTTCAATCTCCATGATAGCCTTTCGTCCTGCAAGATCCAGAGAAGACCGTGATGCGGAAAAATTCAGAAACTCACAGGGATGAATGAGTGTAGGGCAGGCCAGACGTATATGCACCTCAATAGCACCATATTCATAGAGTATCTGGACATTGTCCTTCATCTGGGTGCCACGGACAATCGAGTCATCACAAAAGATAATCCTCTTACCCTCGATCATTGCCCTATTTGGGATCAGTTTCATCTTGGCAACAAGATCCCTCATTACCTGATTTTGCGGCATAAAGCTTCTCGGCCAGGTTGGAGTATATTTCACATAAGGCCGCATATAGGGGATATGTCTTTCCTGTGCCAAGTGCATGTCCGATACCGGAATCAGGGATGCCTGAAACCAGATCAGCTTTGACATGGTCATTCCTGGCCAGAGCTCTCCCGCATCGATAACGGACTTCTTCCACGTTGATATTTTCATAATTCGAGGGAGGATACCCATAATATACCCAGAGAAAGGCGCATATCTGCATCTTCTCGCCTGGTTTTTCCAGCTGTTCATACCCATCTGGCGATATAAAGATGATCTCACCAGGGCCTATGTAATAATCCACTAACCAAGTCAAAGACATTTTTTATGCCGGCTTCAAAGGAATCCTCCTCGCAGATCAGCATGGCAACCAATTCGGTAGGGTTTATAACTTTACCTGCTGTCTCAGAGAAATATTTTTTATTGAAAAACGCCTTTCTCCCGAGTTCGCTCAGATTAACTATCTTCCCCACGGTTGCAATGCCGAATGTGCCTAAATGGGAGTTGATGATAAGTGGTTGAGTTTCATGATCGCTGATTATATCAATGCCTTTATTGCCATTGCAGCGGTTATTATTTTGTCACATGATCAAAGGCTATCTTAAACATCCTACGGATCGGCTCTGCTGCGCCCCATAAGAGCTGGTCGCCTACGGTATACAACGTGATGTATTCCGGTCCGATATTGAGCTTCCTGATCCTTCCGACAGGGATAGACAATTTTCCGGTAACCGCAGAGG
>JAGGYK010000060.1 GCA_021162585.1 Deltaproteobacteria bacterium | reverse complement strand
TTCCTGGTCTTATAATAAATATTACAGGCCTCTGTAGATATGGTAAATCCAGGCGGCACTGGTATACCAAGATTGGTCATCTCTGCCAGATTTGCGCCCTTGCCCCCCAACAGGTTTTTCATATCCGCTTTACCCTCTGCCCTGGCAGATCTTCCACCAAAGAGATACACATATTTTTTCGCCATAACGAATCTCCTTATATAATCTTTATAAGCCCAAGTGACGATAAGGCCATCGACCTTTATATCTTGCTATTATCAATATTATAAAAACTGTGTTGTTATCAAGTGAAAAGTGGCAAGGATTAAGACAGTCGATAGTCAGCAGTCAGAATAAACTGCAGAGCCTATTCGCCAAGCCAAGTAGGGGCCGATGCCCTCATCGGTCTTAGGAGAACTTTCCCTGATCCGCCCGGGGCGGGCGAACTGTTACCTTTAGTCTTTGGCCTTCCTGACTATCGACTAACGACTAACGACTGTTTACCTTTCACTGTTTCACCTGCTCCAGTACAAGGACCCACCCCTTTATTGCGTTGGCATTGTGAAAGTTGATTATCCTTATGATATGCAATTCATTTAATTTCACCCCCTTTGGCAGCAAGAGCAGGCCAGACTTTGTCTTTAAATCTTCAGCAAGGACAACCCCTGACTTCAATTTATCAAGGACAACCTTTTTGGGTATATCCAGTCTTTTTACAGATTTTTCCCATGATTTCTGAATAACACTTAAGGCGGCTACCACATCCGGATCAAAAAATTTACCTGAATGGGCCTTTATATACTCCCATGCCTTACCCACCTGCTCTGGATGACCATAACCCAGCGAATAAACCCTTTTATCAAATACATCTGCTGCATAAATAATCCTTGAACCTAAAGGAATATGTCTTTCATAAAGACTATCTGGCCACCCACCACCATCATACCTCTCATGGTGATGCCTGACTATTGTGCTTACATTTTTAAATCCAGGGATAGCTTTCAGACATACTTCTCCTAATGTAGAGTGTTCACGAAGCAGACCACTTTCCTCATCCGTAAGTCTTTTTTCTTGCTTTTCTATTATAACATCAGGCAGGCCGATCTTGCCTATGTCATGAAGCCACGCTGCCACCACTATGTCTTGCAGATCTTCGCCTTTAATGCCCATATTCTCGGCAATGGCCTTCGATATGCTGGCCACCCTGCCCATATGCGCACCTATCTCTGGGTTCCTGAGTTCTACTGTCCTGCTGAATGCCTTTACTGTCTCCATAAAGGTGACCTTTAATTGATTGAACTGGTTTGTTATAAATCTTGTCTGCTCTTTGACCTTTTTCTCTAGATTCTGATTCATATCCTTAAGCTGTTCATTTCTCTCTTTAAGAAGATTGTTAAGTCTTTTGTTTTCTTTCTCAAGCTCATATTTCTTGAGCGCATTCTTTAAAAAGACCCTTATATGATCGTTATCCCATGGTTTTGTAAGATACCCATATACAGCACCGCTGTTTATGGCTTTTATGGCCATCTCCAAATTGGCATGTCCAGTCAGGATTATCCTTACAGAATCAGGGATGACCTCTGCTGCCTGCAAAAGAAATTCCAGGCCGTTCATCTCCGGCATCATGAAATCAGATATGATCGCAGAGACCCTTTGCCCGGCCAAGAATGCCAGCGCATCTTTAGGCGATGTGTATGTATCTACTGTATACCCATCTTCGGCAAAGGCCCTTTTTAAGGCCTTCAGGACATTTTCTTCATCATCTACAATGAGTATCCTATGTTCATTTGCTTCCATGTTTGAGCCTGCCTTTCCTGTTCTCCTCAGGACTATCAAGATCGAATGACTCTTCGATCTGGGCGTACCCATCCTGAATCACTTCTAGTGTATCGGTAAGTGTACTTTCTTTAGTAAAAAACATGTTCCACGCATCTTCATCTATTGGCATGACAAATAGTTCATTGCTTTTGCCAAGAGATAGAGCCTTTGCTATTTCATTGCCTACATGAATGGCTGCCACCTGTTCCCGTGCTACCTTGGCTGAGGCTGGTTTATGGTGAAATGCAATCATCTCTTCCATTGCTTCAGTAAATTTCCATTTCCTGGCAAGGAGGCGACCCACCAATGCATGTGTCCTGCCTATAATATACATCTCCGCATCAACAAGGCTCATATCTTTGCCATACAATTCATGAACTTCTTTGTATTCCTTGGGCATATAGATATCTAAGATCATCTTACCTATGTCATGGAGTATGCCGCCTACAAATACATTCTCGCCGCCTTTATACCTTAGCTCAAATACGGCCTTGGCAGCCACTGCACAACCAAGGCTGTGTCTCCACATATCCGCTATATCAAAGGTTGCCGCCCGAGACCTGGATTTGAACACATTCATCACGGATACAGACAAAGCAAGGTTTTTGACGGTATTCAGCCCAAGGACGGTGCATGCCCTGTCAACGGTATCCACCTTACGAGAAAGCCCGTAGAATGGAGAGTTTGCCACACGAAGAATCTTTGCGGTGAGTGATTGATCGTTTTCAAGGACGCGAGCCACATCCTTGCTGGTATAGTCAGGCATGCTCGTCACCTTAAACATCTCCTGCACAATAGTAGGCATGCTGGGAAGATCTGAAAGCCTTTTTAAGATATCATCAAAGGATTTTTCTTCCACTATAGTCTCCCGGCCTTTACAATTGCCACAGCCTCCATTAACTGCTTCATCCAGGGTAAGGTGGCTACCTTGGCAAAGATGGGCTTAAGCTGCTCTATTTGCTCCATCTTTCTCTTTTCTAACTCCTTTGGATCTAAAACTGCACCTTTCTCATCTTCTATATCTTCAATTAATACTGAAGTGATATCATATCTCTCTAATTGTTTGATTACACCCTCGGTCAAGGTGGCGCCTTTCCTCACCAGAACCATACCTCTTGGGTTACTTACATCCCTTGCTATCTTCATGCCCACCATAACCTCATTAAGGGCTATCTTTTTCATATGCGTTCCTCTTACTAAAAAATTATTCTCCTTACTCCCTACTGCCTTACCGGAAGGGTGATGGTAAATGTCGTTCCTTTCCCTACTTTAGTTTTAGTATCGATCTTGCCACCATGAGAAGATACGACCCTGTATGCTGTATTCAAGCCAAGGCCCTTACCTTCTCCTACATCTTTGGTGGTAAAGAACGGATCAAATATCTTGCTCAAGACTTCCTCCGGGATGCCACAGCCGGTATCACTAATGATTACCTGGACACCATCTTTTGCCTCTTTTGTCTTTATGGTGACTGCGCCGCTGCCTTCAATGGCCTGAGTGGCATTTTCTAGGATAGCCATAAATGCCTGGCATAGTTGTGCGCCATGGCCATCTATCAGGGGAACATCTCCATACTCTTTGACTATATCTACATGATCTCCTGATCTCTGTTTTACAATATCGACCACTATATCCAGCATCTCATTTAATGAAACACTTGTGAGATCAGGCTTATCAATATGTGAAAATTCCTTTAGATTTGCCACTATCTCTCTTATCCTGTCTGCCCCATCCATGGATTCGGCTAGGAGATCATCAACGTCTTCTAAGATGATATCTATCTTGTTTTTAGCCCATGCCTCCTGCAGGGTCTCTTTATCCCTCAGAGATGAGTTTGAAGCAAATTCCTTTACATGATTAAGGAGGAAATCTTTAGTATATTCCATATATTTCTTGAATGTATTCAGATTGGAATTGATAAACCCCAGGGGAGTATTGATCTCATGGGCCATGCCTGCTGCAAGATAACCAATTGATGCCATCTTTTCCTGCTGAATAAGATGGGCTTGTGTCTCTTTTAATTCGTTTAAGGCTGCCTGAAGTTCTTTATTCGCCTG
>JAGGYK010000318.1 GCA_021162585.1 Deltaproteobacteria bacterium | reverse complement strand
GGTTATTTCGGGGCTCAATCCCTTCACTTGCCTGCCTGTGCGCTGCACCTGTCTGCCGTGCAGACGGCACAGGCAGGCGCAGACAGGTCACCAACTGAATAGCATGAACTTTGCTCGGCGCACTCATGCTAAACCCCGAAGATTCTCATGAAGCCTACCTTTATCTCATTAAAGCAGCTCAAGTACCCCATGGGAACTGCACCAAGACATACGCAAAGGGCAGCTATCTTCTGATGAATATGCATGAATGGACGGTGGATAAGGGCTGCATACATGCACCAAGCACTTGCACTTGCTAGGTGTCTGTGGCTCCAGGAAAAGGGGTAGGACCATCCAAGATATGCCCACAAGGCTCCTATAATCTGGCATATGGTAAACATGATAAAGCCCACAATGACCAATCCACCGTACCTGAAACCGGGGGTATGAGAGACAAGACTGACTATGGCAAGGCTTGCTGCCGCGATGAATATGGATGCACTTATTGCCTCGGTAAGAATAAACAAGGGCACTACTGCGACCTTCATCTTTAAGGTAGGCAAAACCTGCCCGAAAGGGACTAGGAGTGCAATTAGAGAGTATATACCCAGGGAGAAAGTGACAGCCCTACCCTCGGAATGCGCCCCTTTAAAAAATAGAATAAGAATAATACATGCAAGTCCTGCCGGCACGATATAGAACTCTTTTGTCATAAGATCTACGTACCACTCTCCACCCCAATACCCCCGCATGATCAAGGCGTATATATTCAATATCAGCCCAAGGGTAACAAGTATATTCCCCATAAGCGATTTCTTCATCAGGTAAAAGGGGATAGAGCTTAAATAACTCAGAAAGGCACCCATAATACATACTTTAAAGATCATACAAACCTCAGTATATTAAATAATATATGTATTTATCAACATAATATAGTCCGATGGTCAAGAGGAGATGTACCTACCCAGCGATCCAGCAACTTTTCGCAAAAAAAAAGCAGGTATTATAAATCTATCCCCATTCAATTCAAGACTGCGCTATTGACAAAAAATGCTATCCAGGGTTATGAGAATAAAGATACATGTTAAGAGTGTGTTGGATTTCTATTATGTATACACATATGCTAATATCCCAGTCATAGGTGACAATGAAAAATAGAGGAAAAATAAAAAGGCAAAAGACATATTGGGTCTTACTCGGAGTCCTGTTAATCATATTGGTTGCAATTGTATCTTTTGCGCAAACAGATGAGTCGATAGAGGATGGACTTGACATCCGGGATGTGGAAGGCATTTCGGTTTTGTGGGAGCACGGGATGCCATACTTCACACGATTCTTGACCACGGATCACCCCCGGCTGGATCTCAGTGGTGTATGGAAGTTTCAACTGGATCCTGAAAATTGTGGGGTTAGAGAGCGCTGGTTTGATCCTGATCTTGATGATACAGACTGGTTTGATCACCCGGTGCCGGGTTCTTGGAATGCTCAGCGTCCTGAGTGGCTGGATTATGTAGGCACGGGTTGGTATAGAACTCGGTTCACAGTGGCCCGGTCTTTTTCTTCACGGTTTAACCGGCTGGTTCTGGACGGGGTGAGCTTTAGTGGGTATGTGTACCTAAACGGAAGGTTTATAGGATCTCATTCAGGCGGGTTTTCTCAGTGGTGTCTTGATGTCACAGACACACTCAACTATGGTGGTGAGAACGTATTAGCGATCCGCGTTGACAATCAGCGGTACTATGACACAGTTCCACCTTTGGTCCATAATGGGATGACTCTGGGTTGGTGGCCTTATGGTGGGATTAACCGGAGGGTAGAAATAGAAAGTTCTCCTTGGACAACCATATGCAAGCTGGCCGTGGACACAGATTATACGGGGAAAATTCATGGTACTGGGGTACTATATTGCCGTGGAAGCAAGGGAACCATAGCCAATATCCGCGTACGCCTCACAGATCTGCCTGGTAATAAGATGGCAAAACTTCTGAACTCACAGTGCTATGTCAGAGGAGGCGAGATGAAGGCGTTTCGCTTCGAGGATAAGTTAGAAGGGATAAAGCCCTGGTCCCCAACTCACCCTGAGAATAGATATCGCTTAGAGATAAACGTGATTACTCCTGACGGATCAGAACACCAGTCATTGGAGATAGGGTTTCGGCAGTTTGAGTTCAGGGATTTGGCGGCCTACTTTAACGACAAACAGTTCTTTATACGGGGAGTAAACCGCCACGAGGATGACCCCAAAACCGGACAGGTTCAAAGTGATGCCCGAATTGCAGAAGATATGGCATTACTTCATGGCATGCATGCAAATTTTGTACGAACTTCCCACTATCCGAACGACCCGCGTTGGCTTGATGCCTGCGACCGTGAGGGAATACTTCTGCTTGAGGAAATTCCGCTTTATCAGGCAGGCTGGGGAGTAAGGAGCCTCAGCGCTACGACGGGAAATCGGCTATACAAAGAGGCAGCACGACAATTAATCGAGATGATTGAGCGTGACCGTAACCATCCAAGTGTTGTAATGTGGTCTATAGGAAATGAATGTCTTACACCTTACCCGTCTGTCCGTCAGTTGTACAAAAGGCTTTATAGTATGAGCAAACGTTTCGATCCCAGACGGCCAGTAACCTTTGCGATCTTCATAGCACCATACCCTCTCTCACCCACATTAGATATCTCGGCCGATATAGCGGACGTGATCTCCGTGAACGAATACTATGGATGGTACTTTAATAAACCCGAACAGATCGGGGGACTCTTGGATGCAGTGCACAGGAAATGGCCAGACAGGCCTGTAATTGTCTCAGAATTTGGGGCAGGTTCGGTCAAGGGTCTATCTGGAGACAAACTATATCCCGGGGGGTTGGGGTCGCGTCGGGATTACTCTGAGGCATATCAAGCCTATTTATATGAGGTTCAGCTCAAGTATATCATTAAAAAGCCCTTTGTGGTTGGGACCATGCCATGGGTGTTTGCAGATTTCAGAGAGGAAAAAGCGCCGAACAAACCGATCCCGAATATGGACCTTAAGGGACTTGTTACATATCATCGAGAGAAGAAGAAGGCCTATGATGTTGTGGCAGCTGCTTATGAACGGATCGAGCAAAAATACGGACAATAGAAAAATGGGAGATTGGGTTTAGGTTCGCATTCCAGGTTTTATTTGTACTTGTTTCTGATCTTAAGTCTCCACCCTGCAATCCGTGTAATCTGCGTAATCCGTGGATTAACAAAAGAAAATGTGAACCTAGATTCACCCCCCTAAAGGTTGAGCCGACTCTCGACTATTTTTCCGTATTGATTGCTATTTATAGGACATCCTGATATATTTCCTCATTAGTCATGGACACTACATTTTCTTATGCTATGCCTACAGATATATACTTTGGCAATATAGAAAACCTACGGCCCTTAATAGAAGATCACAGGGTCTTTTTTGTAACAGGCAAAACCGCACTTACCCGCCCACCATTGAACAATGAATTTGGTAACATTGTAAAAGGTGTTCAATATAAGATCTTCTCTGATATTGGCCCAAACCCCAGGTTTTCTGATGTAAGGGCATTAGCCAAAGAGATCAAAGAATTCTCCCCTGATATAATAGTTGCCATAGGTGGAGGTAGTCCAATAGATGCGGCAAAGGCAGCATCTATTGTGGCAACAAGTGGGGGAGAGCCTTATGACTACTTTGTCAAATATACATCCTTATCCTCTGAGCCCATCCCCATAATAGCCATACCAACCACCACGGGCACAGGCTCTGAAGTAACCCCATTTAGTGTGATAGTAGATGAAGAAAGTCATGCAAAGCTGGCCTATGGCTCGCTCAAGATATATCCTAAGACCGCCATAGTCGACCCAAGGTTGAGTTACACCATGCCAGGCCATGTTGCAGCATCTACTGGTGTCGATGCCCTATCCCACGCAATAGAAGCAATATGGACAAAAAGATCAAACCTTATATCCACTGTATTTGCAAAAGAGGCTATACAGATTATAATGCACAACATTATCCCATCTTATATGGGCGATATTTCTGCCAGGGACTCTATGATGTTTGCCAGTCTGCTCGCAGGTTGTGCCTTCTCCAATACAGGAGTTACCGCAGTCCACTCGGCTTCATACCCTATTACATTAGACTATGATACCCCCCATGGCCATGCATGCGGTCTCTTTCTCTTGCCGTTTATCAAATTCAACTGGCCTTTTTTAGGAGAGAAAGCCTTTGTCCTGCTGGATGCATTTGGGGCCAAATCGTGTAAAGGCATTATAAAACAGATGGAAGGAATCATGGGAGATTTAGGTCTTGTCACCCGTTTTTCCGAAATAGGTCTGAAAAAAGAAGATATCCCCCATATTGCCAAAAGGTGTATAGGGAAAAGTACAACAAATAATCCAAGAGATATAACAGAATCTGATATTGCAGATATAATAAAGGAGAGATTATGATCTTAGGAGTAGATATTGGCGGCACCCATACAGATGCCATCTGCATAAAGACCGGCACTATCATAAATAGCGCAAAGGTCACAACAGATAAAGAAAACCTTGTTGGCTCCATCGTTGGTGCTATAAATGAATTGGATATAGACCTGCCTAAGATAGACAGGATTGTGCTTTCTACCACGCTATCTACAAATGCTATTATTGAAAAAAAATATGGGCTAACCGGAATGATAGCATCAGCAGGGCCTGGGATAGATCCAAAAAACTATTTTCTTACCGACAATTTTTATCTAGTAGATGGAGCTATAGACCACAGAGGAAGGGAATACGTCCCTATAAATAGGGATCAGATAACTACTGTAGCAGGCAAGCTAAAGGATAAAGGTATCACTGGGGTGGGTATTGTGTCCAAGTTTTCTGTGAGAAACCCGTTACATGAGGAATCTATTTATAATCTCATCTCAAATGACTTCTCTTACATATCCCTGGGCCATCAAATGAGCGGGAACCTAAATTTCTCCAGGCGTATAAACACTACCTACTTCAACACTGCTGTAATGCCAACACAGGATGTATTTATGAAATCAGTAAGTGGTGCACTTGGTAAATTAGGGATTATGCCACAAATCCTATTCTTAAAGGCCGATGGTGGCACATATATGGCTTCTGCTGCCAATAGACTGCCTGTAGAGACAATTATGTCCGGGCCTGCAGCAAGTATTATGGGAGGGGCAGCCTTAAATAAAGATAAAGGGGCATCTCTTGTCCTGGATATAGGAGGCACTACCACTGATATCGGACTTTTAGTGGACGGTGTGCCTGTTATGGAGCCACTAGGCGTCAGTATAGGTGGAGCAAAGACTCTTGTAAGGGGGCTTAACGTCCTATCCGTAGGGGCAGGAGGCGACTCAAGGGTATATACCAAAAGAGACAAACTCTTTGTAGGCCCTCAAAGGGATGGGCCTCCTGCTGCCATGGGAGGAAAAAGCCCTACCCCCACAGACGCGCTTGCTATCCTTGGTGTCCTTGACTTTGGCGATGCAAAAAAGGCAGAGCATGCACTTTCTCCACTAGCCCATGCCATGGGGAAGGATCTAAAGGATCTTGCCAAGGACATCCTGACTACATTGGCAAAAGGCATCAAGCAGGCATCGGCCTCATTTATAGATGAGTTAAACACAAAACCTGTCTACACAATACATGAGATGCTTCACCAAGAGTTAATAAGGCCAGACAGGGTTATCATCATTGGCGGGCCTGCAAGAAATCTAAAGCCCTATATAGCAGATGTATTTGATATCCCATGCATAGTCCCTGAATATTGTGAGGTGGCAAATGCCTTAGGTGCTGCACTGGCACGTACTACAGCTCAGATAACGATTATGGCAGATACCCAAATGAGAAGGCTGGTATGCCCGGAGATAGGCATTGAGAAAGAGATCCCATCACATTACTCCATGGATGATATAAAGACATTCGGAATAAAAGCGCTGAAGGATAATGCTTCATATCTAGGCCTGACAGATGCCCTGGATGTAGATGTAGTAGAGGCACAAAGCTTTAACATGGTACGGGGTTTTAGCACCGCAGGGAAAAATATGAGGCTAAAGATTCAGTCGACGCCGGGCATTATCCCTGAATGGAGGTAGATAAATGAAGGCAAGATATAAGACCGGCTTGATATTCTTCCCTGCATATGACTGGAAGATATCCCCCACACATCCAGAGAGAGAAGAAAGATTATTATATACCCAGGATCAGATCCTGGAAGAGGGACTTTTAGATATAGAAGACATATATGAATTTAAGGCAGGCTTTGCTTCAGAAGAGGATATTAGTCGCGCACACTTCTGCGTGCCTGATGTATCTTCACGGATTACACCATCCCATAATATCTCTGCAGGGGGATGTATAGAGGCGGCAAGGCATGTATTAGAAGGGGATGTAAAAAAGGCCTTTGCCTTAGTAAGACCACCTGGCCATCACTCTATGCGTGTGGTTCATGGTGCAAGGGGTTTTTGTAACATAAACATAGAGGCCATCATGATAGAGTGGATAAGGCATCACTATCCAAAGATAAAAAAGGTGGCAATCGTGGATACCGACTGTCACCATGGTGACGGCTCCCAGGATATATACTGGCATGACCCAAATGTACTGTATATCTCCCTGCACCAGGATGGCAGAACCCTTTATCCTGGCAGTGGTTTCCCGAATGAATTTGGTGGCCCAAATGCCATGGGGCTTACTGTAAATATACCTCTGCCACCTCATACAAGTGATGCAGGCTTCCTGCATGTAATTGAAACCCTCGTGCTACCAGTCCTTGATGAGTTTAAACCAGACTTAATAATAAACTCAGCAGGACAGGATAACCATTATTCTGACCCTATTACAGCCATGGCATTCACTGCAGGTGGCTATGCAAGATTGAACGACATGCTCTGCCCTGATATATGCGTGCTGGAAGGAGGATATTCCATAGAGGCAGCCCTGCCATATGTAAATACAGGAATCATTTTGGCGCTGGCAGGGCTGGACTACTCATATATAAAAGAGCCAGACTTAGATCTCGATCAGATAAGGGATGATCCTAAAAGCCTAGAGTATATAAAACAACTCTGTGAGCAATTACTGATACGTTGGCATGAAAAAGACAAATTAAAGGATAAATACTCTTCTGGAGAGGAATATTCTAAGAGAAATAAATCTATATATTATGATACAGATGGCATATCAGAGACACAAACAGAGGTTATACGCATATGCGATGAGTGTCCGGGGGTATTTAAAATCGACTCGGCAGCCTCTACTGGATACAGGATACTGGGCATACACATCCCCCATGGGGCATGTAAGGCCTGCAGAGATAAAGGCTACGAGTGGTTTGATAAACCAGATAGTGAGTTCTATGCAGTATATCTCCAGGATATGGACAACGACATATTCAAAGTAAAAAAATGAAATGAAATATGAGGATTAGGAAAAAGAAACGCATTGCCCTGGCCTTGGGCGCTGGTGGCGCAAGGGGGATAGCACACATAGGTGTCTTAAAGGCCCTGGCAGAATCAAATATACCTGTAGATTTCATCGCAGGGGCATCCTTTGGTTCTATAGTAGGTGCACTATATAGCATACATATGGATACTGCTGAGATAGAAGGACGACTTAGAGAGTATATGCAATCCCCAGTATTCCAGGAGGTAAAGGAGGAAATTGAATCTTTAGAAAATGATAAAACGAGAACCTTTCTTGAGAAGATACAATCAACTATAAAGAAAGGCTACTTCTATACAAGGGCAATGAGGAGAAATGCATTGATCACACCAGAAGACTTTGTTGCAAATATAAAAGAATTGATAAATGACTATTCATTTGATGATATGCATATACCATTTAAGTGCCTTAGCGTAGATATCATTACAGGTAATCCTATAGTATTGAGTGATGGCGATCTATGCACTGCGCTCCAGGCCAGTTGTGCAACGCCTGGATTTTTTCCACCTGTAAGGTTGGATGGCCTGCTACTTGTTGACGGAGGTGTTGCCGAGATGATACCTGTGGGCCTAGCAAAGACATTTAAGCCTGACTATATAATAGGCGTAGATGTTTCAAGAGACATAATACCTATCGAAGATCCTGAAGGCGAGATTACACATAGCCTGGATGTGGTCTTCAGAAGCTATGATATCACCAGAGACTTTATGAATGTTTATATGTCCAAAGAGATCGACTGTATGATCCGACCTGATATAGGCTCATATGATTGGACAGACTTTGAACTCCTTGATATCTATATTGAAGAAGGTTACAATGCGGCAATGGCAAAGATAAAGACAATAAGAAAGGATATATACTGGTTTTAAGTAGCAGTTTACAGGGGTAGTGATCAGAAATCAGGGGCCAGGGGTCGGGGATCGGAAGTCATGGATTCTGTCGTAGACTGTTACACCTAAGGCAAAAACCTATATCCCTTTCCCCGTATACTTATAATATGCCTTGGGTTTGTTGGATCGTGTTCAATATACCTGCGGATCCGGGATATAAAGATATCTACTGTCCTCGTTTCTATATCCGGGTCAAGTCTCCATACATGCTTTAGTAATTCACCCCTGGTTACTATACGATTTTGATGCTGAACAAGATACTGGATAAGATTTGCTTCATGGGGGGTTATCCTTTCATGAAGGCCTTCAGGCCCTGTTACTTCTAATACATCAAAATCAATGGAGACTCCACCTACCTTGAATACAAAACCTGTTCTGTACCACTCATACCGGTCAAGCATTCTTTTTACCCTTAGTAAAAATTCTTCCAGATGAAACGGCTTTGTGAGATAATCGTCTGCACCTGCCTTAAACCCATTTACCTTATCATTGACATCAGAACATGCAGTAAGTATGAGAACAGGAATCTTGGGGTCATTTATTCGTATACGGCTCAATGCCTCAATTCCCCCCATTCCGGGTAACATAAGATCTAGCACTACCAGATCTGCTCCTGTATTCTCAAGGACATCCAACCCATCTTCAGCTGTAGTAAAATGTATTACATCATATCCTTCTGCCTCCAGATTAATACGCAAACCTAAAGCCATTGCAGGATCATCTTCTATTATGAGTATTCGCCATTTAATATTAGCACTCATGCACTTCTACCTATTGGCAAACGGATAATAAAGACGCTGCCTCCTTTGGTATAGCTCTTTTTACCTACCTTAATACTACCCCCATGTTCCTTTAGAATCTGTCTTACTATATACAGGCCCATGCCTGTGCCTGATCCCCATAGAGAAATGCCTTCAGGCAGCCTTTTAAACATCTTAAATATCTCCTTACGCTTATCTTCTGGTATGCCTACACCTGAATCTGCAAATTCAATATAGAGCCATCTTTTATCTCTCCATCCCCTTATATCTATACGAGGGGTTTGCGTTGAATAATGGATGGCATTTTCTGCCAGATTTCTGAATACCATATCCATGGCATCCGCATCTATCTTTACATACACATCATCCTTGATATCAATATTCACATCCACGGATTTTAATATGTTAGAATTCTTATATCTAAAATCGTCAATAAATTTCTTGAAAGATACCGACTTAAATGCATAGGCGAAATCTCTCTGGCCAAGACGCGCGCCCTCAAGAAACTTCTCTACCAGAGACCTTAACCTATGGTTTTCGCTTATCATACCATCGAGAAGTCTGCCTGTCATCTCAGGAGAAAGATCCCTTGCCTTTATGGTCTCCAGGTAGAGTTGCATCGTAGCAAGAGGAGTTTTGAATTCATGGGTGATAGAAGATAAGATGTGACTCTGGGTCCTGGTTAAAGTGAGCTGATGTTGATATAATATAAAGAGGACATAGATACCCACGAGGATGAGCAAGAGCAGTACAGCCCCCTCTACTATAATTACAATGTCCCACGTTCCTATACCCTTAATAAGTGCATAGTGTTGTGTGACAAACCATACTACCCACAATATTACTATCGCTACCCAGGCTACCTGCATAGCAATAAATATGACAATAGATGGCCACCTCCTCGGCTCTTTCATAAAGATACTACTAGCACATACTTAGTTAAATTTGCCAGATCCATTTAGCTTTGCCTGAAAAATGTGGCAGGATATGCCACAAAAAATATCTGTTTTGCAATACGCGATTTTATGCTAACATTACAGGCATGGGTGAAAAAAATTCAATTATTAGTCTCATTATACTCCTTATTATATTCTTTGTAGTTCCCTCTCTCCTAAAATTGCTAGGCCAACACACCCTCAAAAACAAACAAACCCTCCATCAAGATGAAGAAGAAATCACCATAGAAGAAGCTGAAGATGAAGACTTATCACAAAAGACTATAGACATATCATATCCATCAGATATTTCAAATAAACCGATTAAACCAAAATGGTTCTAAAAAGAGACAAAGGCAATCCTGGGATAAGATTTTTATTTGGCTTATTTGTTATAGCCATATCTATCTATGTCTTTTATATAACCCTTGCCAGATCAAACTCTCCAGAACTCTTTCTTGTTCCTACATCATTACATGTACCGAGTTATCCCTGTAAAGCCGTGAAGGGTCCACAGTTTTGTGCATGTATCCCCAATAAGTTAGACTATAATATCACAGAGGATACATTAAACTTTTACTCTATAGATCCAAACATACGAGGCTCTATAAAAGTTTTTCCAGAACTACCCGGCGAGAATCAATGGAAAAACACCTTAAGAAACCCATTCATAAAGCTCTTCCTAGGCGATATAGAATCGTTCAACAACTTTGATCTTATGGTAAAATTGCTTAGCCACAAATGGAACCCTACCCTTATGGGACCAAAGGCACGATTAATCCCATCTTGGATGAAGAGGCGTAAAGATGCACAGATACTAATCCCTGAAGGAACCAGATCTATCATATTTTATACGCCAATACGCTGCCTTGGCTTCAATTTTATAAACGACAAAGTTGCTACCATATCAATCAGCCAAGAAAACGATATCTTGCACAAAGAAATAATTGCAGGGATTCTGATATCTATCAAACTTCGGTAACTACCCAGCTATTTAGGCTGAAGACTAATTATTAATTGTCAGCCTTCCTCCACCTTCAGTCTATTCACCTGAGTAATTACTAGAGAAGTGCATCAAGAATGTCTGTAAGCTCTTTTATACGAAATGGCTTTGCTATAAATCCATCAGCCCCTTTAGATAGGGCAAGCTTTCTGGCATCTTCAGCACCAAGACCGGTCATAAGTATAACTGGCGTACCAGGAAAACGATCCTTTATCTCTGTCATGAGACAAAACCCATCCATTTCAGGCATATATATATCTGATACCACAGCACTCACCTGCTTTTCCTTCATTATATCCAGCGCCTCGTACCCATCTTTGGCCACACATACATCATATCCAAATAATTCAAGGAGATCTTCAATAACTTTTAGGAGATCTTGCTTGTCATCTACTATTAAAACTCTTTTATTTCTCTCCATTTTTATTTCCGCCAGACAAGTCTATCATTTCATAATCAGTGAGAGATGTATATTTTATCGTCTCTGCAGTAGTAAGCCTTGCCAGCTTCTCCATTACATCTTTTATCTCGAATATCTGTTTTTCCATTACCTCAAGTGCCTTTTGTGCCTTCGAGGCACTGGAAAATTCTTGGGAGAGCTGCAACATCTCTATATTGCCCAATATAATATTAAGTGGAGTGTTTATCTGATCAGAGAGCGTCACTGCTGTCTTTGCTATAGCAGCAAGTTCTTGAAGACGTTTCTGCTCCTCACCGTAGTGCTGCATTTCTAAGGCCCGGCGTATCCTAATAAGTAATTCATCCTCATCACACGGTTTCAACAGATAATCATAAACCCCAAGTCTAAGCGCTGAAATAGCTGTTTTGATAGAACCATATCCTGTAAGAACCAGTACCACAGTCTTTGGAGAGATAACCTTTATATGCTCAACTAGCTCGAGTCCATCCATACCCTCCATAACCAAATCTGTAAGCACCAGATTATATGTTCTCTCATAAAGGATCCTCAAGGCCTCTGCCCCTGATGCCACATCAGTAGTCTCATATCCGTGAGATCCTAAGATGTTCACCAAAGAATATCTTACTATCTCTTCATCATCTACTATAAGGATACTCTTTTTATTCAATGTTCTGCCCTCTTATCTGTGACATACCTTTGAACAATGTCCATAATCTCCTTAATCTTAAAAGGCTTCTTGATAAATATTACACCTGTTTCTTCAAAAAATGTCTTTACCTGAAGGTCATATGTATCACCTGTTATGAAAACAAATATATCTCTTAGCCTTGGGGTGACCTTCAATACCTCCCTATAAAACTCCATCCCATCCATCTCTGGCATTCTTAAATCAGATATAATAAGTCCCCAATCATAATCATTTATATGGCCCAGTGCTTCCTTGCCATTTTTGTAGCTTATCACATAATAATATGGGCTTAGGGCATCAATCATAAGATCTAAAAGGTCATCCTCATCCTCAACAACCATTATATGAGTGCGTCTTTTTCTGTCCTTTTTATTAACAGAGGACTCCATTTTATCAGGCAGGTGGTCTCTACTTATATCTCCAGTAGCAGCAGGAAGCCTTATCTTTGCAATCGTACCTGCCCCTGTGTTTTCCAGCATAATATCTCCGCCATGGTCCTTTATGATACCATAACATATACTTAACCCTAATCCCGTTCCCTTGCCCTGAGCCTTTGTGGTAAAGAATGGGTCAAAAATCTTAGGTATGACCTCTTCTGAAATACCAAGACCTGTATCCTCCACATGAATGCATACATGGTCGCCCTCAGGAAAAGACCTTATCGTTATCCTCCCGGAATTCTCACCTATAGCATCTATTGAATTATTTATAAGGTTTACCATAATCTGTTCCATACAATTCATATCTGCACGTATATTAAGTGGCCTTGAAGAAATTTCAGTAATGATCTTTATATTCCTCTTTTTTACAGTAGAATCGTATAGATTTATTGTCCTACCAATAGCCTCTCTTACATCAAAGACAGTCTTTTGAGGTGGTATATCCCTGGAAAATAAAAGAAGAGATCCAACAATTGACTTCGCTGCATTAGCGGAATTAATAATAGCTAAAAGTCTTTTTTTATCAGCAGGACTAAGGGAAGATGCATCTATAAGCTCTGCAAATCCAAGGATGGGTGTCAGTTTGTTGTTAAGCTCATGTGCTATACCTGATGTGAGTAGTCCTAAAGATGTAAGCTTTTCTGTCTGCATGGACTTTTGTGCAAAACGTTTCTTTACAGTAATATCTCGCATAATTACTAGCACCTGAGAGGGGGCTAGCCTTTTTATGAAAAACTGGCCTATTCTATTTGATCCATCTGGGATATTTACACTTATTTCAAAATCGAGCTCCTGTCCAAGGTAAAGCCCTGCTATATGTTGTTTAATTACACCCACAGTCTCTGGATCAAATATGTCCTCAAGATAAACCAGGGATCGGGTAATAATGCTATCAAAGGCCTTATTGTGGAAGACTATCTTATCGCCCTCAAGCAAAAATATAAAATCGCTTGTAGCATCTACAATCGCCTTATATTTCCCAGATATATCTCTTAAGGCAATATCTTTTTGCTGTATAATCCTCTCCATGTCTATGTATTCTCTCTTAAGCACTTCATATATCCTTACAAGTGCTAATATCTGACCTACAAGTAGACCAAACAATTCAAACATACGCACATGCTGTTCATTGAAAAAATTAGCATCAGGATAGGAAAGATTAAGGACACCGATTACATTGTTACCCTCTTTTATAGGCACACACAGTATTGAACCAACATCTACTTGCATTTCCTTTTGGATGAAAAAATCACATTGAGCAACATCTTGAACTAATACCACACTGCCTTCTTTAGCACATCTACCTGCCACACCTTCACCTAATTCAATTACTAGATCTTTGTTACCCTTAATCTCCTTTTCGCCTGTAGCTGCCCTTAAAGATAATTTATTATCTTTCAATACGAATATTGATGCATTCTCACATCTGGATTCTTCTATCAATACACATACTATATATTCATAAAACGCATCTTCAGGAGAACGAGAGTTCATAAACTCAGATATTTTAAATACACTAGAAAGTATACCTATAGTCTCCTCATAAAATCTTGTGGCCTTTTCTAACAACGTCTGTAATATCTCGGTCTTTTTCCTATCAGGATCTGGTAGATCTTTAGTATTAGGCCCTTTATTCATCATTGCATTACTCTTTAACTCCATTAAATAAAGTCCTCTATAAGAGCACTGCCTTGGTTATACTTAGATAGCACATCGTTTACAACAGATTTATACTCTGATCCAAGGAAATGCTTTATTCTATCAATATCTTCCCGTATATCAGGATTTTCCAAAAGCTTATTGTCATGTTCAGATACAACACAATCCACCAATCTTATCAATGCAGATATCCTATTATTGGGCCTATGGTGATTTCTTATGATATTCACTACTTCAGGGGGGAAATGCCACCTTTTTGCTATTATCTCACCTATGGCAGCATGATCCATAGAGAAAATTTCTTGTTCTAAATCAATGTCAGGATAATTATCATCAAAAAGAGGAGCATATACATCTGGTTCTATATACAAGAGAACCATCCTGCCTAGATCATGTAATAGACCACCAGAAAGGAGTGTCTCTTTTTCTGGCTTATCTTTGCCAAGACCAAACGCAAGAACACCCACAGCAACTGAATGTCTCCAGAGGCTATTAGCCACAGTTGTAGAGGTTCCAAATGTATGCATAACAGCCATACTTACAGTAATACACTTAACCATATCAAAACCCACAGTGAGTATAGCATCATGTATACTCTCCACCTGTGCTTCACGTCGATAGAAGGCTGCATTTGCAAGTTTTATAACCTTTGCTGCCATGGCAGGGTCTTTCTCTATTATACGCTCTATATCCTTCAGATCGGCATCTTCGTCTTCAAGCGCAGTAAAAAGCCTTACTTTGGTAGATTCCAGGGTAGGAATTTCATCCAGTTTTCTGTGTATACGTATCGATTGAGAGCATAATTCCATGATTCTATATGTCGGAGCAAGCAGATGTAAACTTTAATGGTATTCCTTACATCTTACAAATCTTGTATTTTTTATCTACCTGTGCCAAATAAAAAACCTAATTTTAAAGAATTCTTTTGGGGAGAAATGCAGACTATGGAAAAAACTACAATTAAAGATAATAAATTCAATATAAAACATGTAGGCATCCTTTTTTCTGGTGGGCCTGCACCCGCGGCAAATGCAGTGATATCTGCAGTGAGTAGGGCATGCATCAATAATAATCTAAAAATAACAGGTTTTCTTTATGGCTACAAATATCTTGAAGGGTTTCATAAAGGATTTACACCAATAAAAGGCACTCATTATATTGAGATGGATCTGCCTATAATCGATGGTATCCGTAATACCCAGGGGGTATTAATCCATAATTCAAGGGTAAATCCTGGTGCATCCATTAAGACATGGGATGATCTAGCTGATCCGACTAAGAACCAAAGGCTTATAAACGTATTCAATGCATTTGAGTATTATAAGCTGGATGCCCTTGTATCTGTTGGTGGAGACGATACCTTAAAGACTGCAAATTATTTATACAAAATACAGGACATGGTTCCCAATCTACGGCCTGTTAAAATCGTACATGTCCCTAAGACAATCGATAACGACTATTATGGGATTGACTGGACATTTGGATTCTTTTCTGCTGCAGAGTATGCAGGTATGAGCATACAAAACCTTAAAGCAGACAGCTTTTCATCAGGGAATTGGTTCATTATTGAATTGATGGGAAGAAAGGCAGGTTGGCTTACCTATGCAGCAGGCATAGCAGGAGAGGCAACCAAGATAGTTGCAGTGGAGGACATAGGAGATGAGATACTTGACATGAACAGGCTTGCGGGTGACATCTCTATGCTTATTGAGGCCAGAAAAAGGGATGGAGAAAATTATGGCGTGGTCTGTATTGCAGAAGGCCTAGCAGATAAGCTTCCAGATGAGATAAAATCTGGAGAGATAGATAGTCACGGTAACATTGTCCTCACCTCTGTAGGCATAGGGAAGATACTTGCTGAAAAGGTCATGGAAGCCCATCAAAAAAGAACAGGAGAAAAAGTAAAGGTTATCCCAAAACAGATAGGTTATGAGACACGCTGCACAAGGCCATCTGGGTTTGATGTAATCCTTGGTAGCCAATTAGGTGTAGGCGCTTATCGTGCTCTAGTAGAAGAGGGACTAACCGGAGTCATGATAAGTATAAAAGAACAGTTTGACCTAAAATATGTGGCATTTGAAGACCTGATAGATCAAGAAACCGGCCTGACCAAGATCAAATATATTGATAAAAAAAGCGATTTCTGGAGGTTGGCTAGATTTCTTGAATATAAGTAAGCCATCAGCAAGTCAGCGTTCAGCCAAAACAATATTTCGGTCTGACTTATCTAAGACTTCCTCGAATATTTAGCGGTCTTATGGTCATGATAACTTTATATGAAAATAGGGGTCAGGGATCAGGGGCCG
>JAGGYK010000219.1 GCA_021162585.1 Deltaproteobacteria bacterium | reverse complement strand
CCCGTAAGCAAGCCTAAAGGATGTATCAAAGAGCGATGCAGGCAAGCGAGAGAGGAACCCATCCCGAGGAAGGGTGTTTTCATACTTCGTTGTGAGCGTGGATCGCTCATGCGCGTTTATATGAAAATAGGGGTCAGGGATCAGGGGTCGGTTTTCAGGGATGGATGTTTTTCTCATCCCGGGCATGTTTTCATGCTTGGTTTATTATATGTATGAGCAGGGGGTAAGACTTGGCAGGATTACCTGAAACAACAAAAGCTGTGCTGGAGAATCTGTACTTAAGATATAATAAACGTGAGTTCGTGCACCCTGATCCCCTGGAATTTCTCTATAATTATAGTGATCTAACCAATAGAGAGATAGTCGGGATCATTGCTTCATCCCTTGCATATGGCAGGGTATCTCAGATAATAAGAAGTGTCTCATGGGTGCTCGATCAAATGGGCCCATCCCCGTTGCGTTTCCTAAATCAGGCTTCTAAGAAATCGCTTAAATGTACATTCTCCGGTTTTAAGCACAGATTTACTACAGGTGATGAACTCGCATCAATGTTGTTTGGTATAAAGCAGGTTATAGAAAGGTATGGCTCGTTACAAAAACCTTTTCTCCAGGGTTTGAGAGATGCTGATGAGACCGTAATACCAGCACTTACCATGTTTGCAAAGCAGTTGAGGGGTAATTCCAATGGTCAGTATAACAGTCTGCTTCCCTACCCTAAAAAGGGCAGTGCCCTGAAGAGATTCAACCTGTTTTTGCGCTGGATGGTTAGGAGAGACGATGTGGATCCTGGCGGATGGACAGATGTGCCGGCATCCAAGTTGATTGTTCCACTTGATACGCACATGCACCAGATATCCCTGGCTCTTGGACTGACACAGAGAAAGCTCCCAGATATGAAGACTGCAATGGAGATAACCCAGGCATTTAAAAAAATAGCGCCTAAGGATCCTGTTCGGTATGACTTCGTGCTCACACGTTTTGGGATACTACATATGGAATTTCCTTTGGAGAAATGCCTGGGCCAAGGGTTTGCATACCATGGAGAGACTCATAATTAGATAAGGAGGTAGTCATGAACGAACTTAAAGATGCGCTGCATCAGGCATATACAGGTGAAGCCAAGGCAGCACTCAGGCTTAAACTCTTTGCAGATAAGGCCGAAAGAGAGGGCTATCCACAGATAGCTAAGCTTTTCAGAGTGATCTCCTTTTCTGAAGAGCTCCATGGGACACGAGCGCTACGTATGTTAAAGGAGATCAAAGACACCCAAACAAATCTCTCATCCAGCTTTGAATCTGAGACAAAGGTTGCAGGTGTTGCATATAATAAATTTATAAAGCTTGCAGAAGAAGAGGGAAATAAGGCTGCTTCTATGTACTTTTCTCAGAGCAGGGATGTCGAAGAGGTGCATGCCAAGCTTTATAAAGAGGCTATGGATCACATGCTGGAAGAGAAGGAGACTACATACTACGTATGCAAAGTCTGCGGCTATGTATCAGATGGCATTTTATTGGAAGAATGCCCTGTATGTGGTGTAAAAAAAGACCAATTCGTTGGTTTTGATTAGTTAAAAAGATTTTAAGTGAAAGGAGGTAATTTATGGAAGAGGAGAGTGTCGGTTGTGGGAGGCCGACTGGCGCTGTCATAGGCGAGTCGGTATCAAAAGGTCAAAAAAAGGAGCAAGTCTTAGAAACAAAGGAGGGGAAAATGGCTGCAGTAAGAGTAGGGGGCAAGGCCCCTGATTTTGAAGCACCAGCCTTTTACAAAGGAAAATTTATAAAGATCAAGCTATCAGATTATCTAAAAAAATGGATTGTGCTCTGCTTTTATCCGGGGGATTTCACATTTGTCTGACCAACTGAATTATCAGCGGTCGCTGATAGGTACAAGGAGTTTAAAAAACTGGGGGTAGAAGTGTTGTCTGTGAGTGTGGACAGCCAGTTTGTCCACAAGATATGGAATGAAGAAGAACTTAAAAAGATGGTAAAAGGAGGGATCCCATTCCCTATGGTTTCTGATGCTGCAGGTAGTATCGGAAAGATCTATGGCGTCTATGACGAAGGTGCTGGAGTAAATATTCGCGGCAGGTTTATCATTGACCCTGATGGTGCCATTCAGGCTATGGAGGTATTAACACCACCTGTTGGGAGAAAGGTTGATGAGACGATCCGTCAAATTCAGGCATTTCAACACGTGCGCGCTACAAAAGGTGCTGAGGTCTGTCCATCCGGTTGGGAGCCGGGAAAACCAACCCTAAAGCCAGGCCCAGACCTTGTGGGCAAGGTATGGAAGGTATGGAAACCATAATCTGGTCAAAGGCCAGCCCTAAGGCTGGCCTTTGACCTTACACTATGTGATAAGGCAATAAAGAGAGATAAAATATGGCTGATACATATAACAGAACCTTAAAGATGCTCTCCGAAGCACTTACGATGGAAGAAAAGGGGAAGGCCTTCTATCAAAAGGCACTTCAAAGCATACAGAACAAACTGGGGAGAGAAATATTTGGCATGCTGGCCTCAGATGAAGATATCCATATGATGCGCATAAACAAGATTTATGTGTCACTGAAAAGTGACAATGTCTTTCCTGATGAGTGGAAATCAATAAAACCCGACCACAAAGATCTAAACATACTCTTTGAAGAGCTTGCAAAAGGGCATGGAAAAGAGATCAAGGCGGAAACGAGTGATATACAAGCCCTTGATATAGGCCTTGATTTTGAACTTAGGTCTGTAAAATTCTATGAGGAGCAACTTGAGAAGGCAGAAGATCCCAAAGAGAAGGAGTTTATTGAACAGATGATCCTAGAGGAGAAGAGCCATCATACAGCCCTTTCTGATATGAAGCTCTATCTTGCAGATCCATCCGCGTGGTTTTTTGAACACGAGCACACCGGATTGGATGGTGGCTAATCCTGTGGGGGTATAGGGGCCAATTGCCAGGAATGGACATCAGGCCTTGTTATCCCTATTACACTCCGGCACGACTGATCCTGCAACTATTACTTGGCCTGCAGGCCAAGTAATAGTTGCACGTCAACATATAACTACATATTCAATATCTGCTTAATATCTTCTTCCGGATCACCTATGAGACGCAAATCATATTCATCCCGGAGTACCTTTAAGATATCATCGTTCACCCAGGCAGGTAGTATAGGTCCTAAATAAATCCCCTTTACACCAAGGGATAAGAGACTCCAAAGGACAGCCACAGCCTTTTGCTCCATCCAGCTAAGGACTAAGGTAAGCGGCAGTTCATTTATGCCTACACCAAATAGTCCGGCAAGCGCCTCGGCAATCTCTATTGCAACAATCGAGTCATTACACTG
>JAGGYK010000063.1 GCA_021162585.1 Deltaproteobacteria bacterium | reverse complement strand
GCAGTTTCACCCTTAAGGAACTCCAGGCGGTGCTTAACACCCTCCCCTTTGAGGTGACCTTTGTTGACAAGGATGACAGGGTCAGGTACTTCAACGACAGGTCGGACATGGTCTTTTTGAGGACCAAGGCGATTCTGGGAAGAACTGTACAGAGGTGCCACCCGAAGAAGAGCATTGACGTTGTAAACAGGATACTTGAGGACTTCAGAAGCGGGAAGAGGGATGTGGCAGAGTTCTGGATAGATTTCAGAGGGAGATTCATCCACATCAGGTACTTTGCTGTCAGGGATGAGAAAGGGGAGTATCTGGGAACGCTAGAGGTGACCCAGGACGTGACAGAGATAAGAAAGCTTGAGGGAGAGAGAAGGCTGCTTGATGAGTGATCACTTCAGGTATATGATACTTCTATCCTCCCCTTCCGGCTTCTCCATCTCCTTTATGATCTCCTCCCTGTAGCGGGGAAGGATCTCCAGGGCTCTCTCAATCTCTCTGACCCTGCTTATTACAGGAACAAACCTCTTCCTCATCCTTGTTATGTTCGGCCCCATGGCAAAGGCCACAAGGACGGGCACATCGCTGAACATCTGTGAGATGTACTTTGCCTTCTCTGGGTCTCCGTGGTCCCTCTCCTGTGGGGAGGTGTTTTCCATTCTCTTTACAAATTCAATCTTTCCACTGTCTCCATCCATGGAGTAGACCATGTAGAAGGAGGCTGAACCGAAGTGTTCGTCTGTAAAGCTCTTCCCGTCATCTGTCCCGCAGGCGAAGAGGAACCTCATTGTCTCCACCTGAAGGTGGAATGTGCAGGATATATTTTAGGCTAACCTAAAGGAGGAAAACTCGGAGAAGTGCGTAGCCTTTTATCCGCTGCTAGAGGGGCACCGCAGCATCAAGCAATCCTTAGGATTGCGGGGAGTTACGAAAGGGCGAAAAAATCACTTTAACAATTTTATAAGCTCTTTATATTTCTTCCCAAATATAATGTTATTTATATACTTCTTCTATCCGGTTAAGCATATAATTTGCTAATTCCTCTAATCCATGACCCAATTCGGGGTCATCTTTATTTATTGCGTAAAAGATGGAGCTCCTAACCCTTTCTTCTTTTCCTTTCTTAAACCATGTTTTAGCATCTATATAGTATGCATCTGTAAGATCGCCTTTGATTGTTATCATGAATAGTGGTTTTCCATTATATAAGCCACCCCATTTGCCGTAATGGTCAAATTTTCTTTTTGGCCATCTAATAGTAGGAAATCTAAAATCCTCTCCTGTCCGCCATCTACCTGACAATGGAAACTCAGCCTCGAAGTATGCTATGACTTTCTCACCTTCTTTGACTTCATAATCTGGTACTAAACCTTTGTGTTCCTCTATTTCATAAAATTTAAAATCGTACCCTCTTTCTTCGAGTATTCTATTTATCACTCTCACAAATTTCGGCTTTCTATCCCTCTCCCAACCGGCACGTCCTACTTGGAAGTTATTGATGCTTTTTCTTCCTGTCATTTAATCCCTCCTATGATTTGTCTTCGTATAATTATAACGTCTTTCCTTTTCTATCTTCTTTCTTAAACTGGAAAAATATTTATTTAATTCCTTAAAGCGTTTTTCTACATACTCAGTGGCTAACATACAGATATTAGAATCGTTTGCATGCAATCCCAAGAAAGGAAATAAGATATCATAAATTCTTTCTCTTGCTATCCTCTCTGGTGCTTGTTTTTGATAAATTTTGTCCATTATCATATCTACCTTCCTTTTAAAAGCGTCTAATTCCATGCTGTTTTTAGAATCTACAATATTACCCTTATGGAAAGTAAGAATAAAATCTCCAATGAAAGAGTCTACAAAAATACCATGAAAAGTTGTTTGGTAAGCTTTTATTGGAGGTTGATAAAATACCCCATCGGGATCGAGCTTGAAACCGGCTCTTGATGCCGCCAATATACAACTACCGACAACCCGGGAATCTTTGCTATTAAAAGTTAAAACCATTACACCATCCCGTTTAAGCACTCTAAAACATTCTCTAAAAACATTCTCTAAACCTTTCTCATACTCTTGCAAACCCTTATTTTGTGATTTGTTTATTATTATTTCTCTGTCCTTATTCATAGGTTCATTTCTCAGCCACACAAGAAAATAGTCGGATAATTCTCCATAATTCACATTACCACCATAAGGAGGATCTGTTATAACAGCATCAATCTCTTCATCGGGAATTGGCAATTTTTCTGATGATTGATTAAGAATCATGCAGCTTGCTTTTCCGTTTTTAACATCTTCAAAATAATCTGTTTGCTTAAAGAATCCCCCTATATATTTATTTGAATAATGTTTCCCTTTTACTACTGCTTTGCATCTCCTTGTGAAGACTTCCCAAACGTTGAGCTCCAGACTCTTGGGATATATCCAATAGGCATGCATAGCCCAGCCTTCAATTATATCCCCGCGCAAATGGCTCATGCGTGAAGCCCATTTGAGACTCGAGTTAAAAGCAAGCAGCAGGAATTCCTTTACTTCATTATCAGATAATTTATGTATCCTATCATACAATAAGGATAATACAAATAAATTCCTTTTTGTGAATAAATCACTAAATTTTTTGATGCCCTTATTG
>JAGGYK010000173.1 GCA_021162585.1 Deltaproteobacteria bacterium | reverse complement strand
GCATTAAAAGACATGGCAGAAGGAGAGAATCTATGAGGTATGGAACTTTTATAAGAAAGGCATCCCCATACATCCTTGGCATCAAATACAATGGTATTTGCCCCGTATATACTGATTTCGTTCGCTATAGAAAAAAGCTGGCGTGATCCAGCAATCCTCTTATTTATGTATACACCCTTTGCAACAAAGGTCTTTGGCTTCCTGACGCGCCTTGCACGAACAGGTGCATCCCTTATAACAGGTATTCTTAACTGCTGACCAACATTGATATGCTCAAGTTCGATCCCATTCATTTCCTTTATATCTCTTATCAACTCATCTTTTGTATATGCAGCAGTATAGGGAAAATAAATATTAGCAATTCCGGCAAGCGTCTCTCCTCGCCTTACCTTGTGGATCCTGTCACAGAAGCCCACAGAAGGCAGAAAAATTATAATACTTACAATTACTATTATGGGAATACATACAATCTTGGGCATACTCATAATATATTACAGCTCGGAATAATTATACAAGAAGATTAACCTTTTCAGGCCAAGTTGCATTCAATCAAGTAATTATCGCAATGACTTGATTGCAACTTGGCATCAGATGATATAGTTTAGATATACGTAATTAATGCTAAATATTTAAAACTTAAGCGAGTTTGGTTCCACCTTTTGTATAATATTCTACCATATGAAGCAGTGCCTTTGCCCCCAACTCAAGGGTAGCAAATACCGGGATGCCAGCCTGATTAAGACACTGGATTGTTTTATACCACACATCATATGAATAATAGAGCGGTACTATTACAAACACTGGTTTGTCAATGTTACTAGCTGCATCAATTAGCGCATCTGACAGCCCTTTATTGAATTCTTCACCACCGAAAAGCGTACAAAACTCTACATGGTGCTGATACACTATAACATCGATACCAGGATCAGAGCCTACAATCTCTAACATCTTTCCAAATATAGGGGGGTACCCACCAATAGCCGCGAAGTCTACCACCCCTGTTCATAAGCCCAGTTCTAGGCCCTGAAATCGAGCCCACCTTGGCAAAGGCCTGAATGGTATGAACAAGTTCTTCATATGTGTCCACCAAGATAGCACCAGCCTGTCTCATGGCATGATCCCATATTATCCCATCACCTAAAAGTACTGCAGTATGCGATCCTATTGCAGCCAGCCCTGATGTTGTCTTGCCTGTCTTGAGTAATATTACCGGCTTCTTTGGGGTAGTGGCGCTCACCACATCAAAGAATTGCATGAAGTCCTCTACATTCAGATCCACACAGTTACCCACACTTATTGCCTTGGACATGGGAGATCCTGCACATGAGGGATCCATTTTACATCAAACCTACCAGGCCCATCTTCATCCACACAGTACACATCCCCTTTATAATCAAACTTTTTAAGGGCCCTTAGAAAAAGCCAGCCTCCCCTTCCAGGGGAGGCATTGCCTACAACTGCGATAGACCTTGGAGTAAAGATGATCTCCCATGGTATTCATTAAGTGCTATTAACATCTTTCTTATTTGCCTTCATCAGATTCAGTAAGCTGCTGCCTTATTTCATTCTTTAAGATCTTACCACTCGGATTCCTTGGCAAGGCATCTACAAAAACCACCTTTTTGGGCACTTTATATCCTGCAAGTTCCTTTTTGCAAAACTCAATTATCTCATCTTCTTTCACCTCTGCACCGGGGGATCGGACCACCACCGCGGTTACAGCCTCTGACCAATAGGGATCAGGCATTCCTATAACTGCTGCATCAGCCACTGCTGGGTGTTTAAAGAGCAAGGCCTCCACTTCTTGAGAAGATACATTTTCCCCGCCAGATTTTATTATATCCTTTCTCCTGTCAACAAAGTATATAAACCCATCTTCATCCATCTTCGCCAGATCACCGGTATGATGCCATCCTCCCTTGAATGTGTCGGCTGTCTTCTCTTCTTCCTTGTAATAGCCCAGCATGACAGCTGGACCCCTGGCAACCAACTCTCCCACCTCTCCCGGGGGGACTTCATTATCATCCACGTCAAAGACCTTCAGGTTTAGAGGCATATGCGCCTTTCCTATAGAACTCGGTTTCTTATCGAAATCTTCAGGCTCCAGGCATGCCCCTAAAGGGCTCAGCTCTGTCTGTCCATAATAATTCATAAACCCTGCACCTGGAACAATCTTTTTCCATTTTTCAATAACTGCAGGGGGGGCAAGCGAACCAAATATAATACATAGCTTCAAGGAACTAAGGTCATACTTGTCAAAATCAGGCATAAAAGGAAGCCCTGAATACAGGGCTGGCGGCCAGACCCATCTTGTGATCTTCTCGTTCTGTGTAAGTTCAAGTATTTCCTTTGGATCAGGCGCATACTCCATTACAGTGTAGGCGCCACCAGCTATGACTGCAACGAATAGATACATGGCTGCTACATGAAAAAGCGGAATGCCAGCAATTATGGAATCATTGTGATCGACCCTGAGATCGTACAGGGCGCTCATCACAATCATATAGAAATTCAGGTGTGAATTAAGCACGCCCTTTGGGGCAGCCTCTGTCCCTGATGTATAGAGAAGTGCAGCAGGATCATCATATGCAATCTCCACCTCTGGCTCATCAGCAGGATATTCATCCAACCATAGGTCTTCGATATCCATCCAGCCTTCAGGGACTTCACTTCCTGAAAGATTGATATATCCGAAGGTCTGCACACTCTTCAGATCATCTTTGACGCTGACGACATTATTAATCAGACTATCTTCTACAAAGAACACCCTGGCCTCAGAATGGTCAATAATATACTTTATTTCCCCACCCTTTAACATAAAGTTCAGCGGCGTGATAATAGCGCCAACCTTTAAAAGCGCCCACCAATATATTACAAACTGATGGCAATTATGTGAT
>JAGGYK010000157.1 GCA_021162585.1 Deltaproteobacteria bacterium | reverse complement strand
GTCCTGTCGGAGACACTGAAGGATGAAAACAAAACAACATCCCAGTCCGCTGTCTCCCCCGTCTCAAACTGACCCCCGGCCCCTGATCCCTGACCCCTATTTTCATATAAAGCACTGGCACCATTTGGGCCTGTTATAGGCTACACTTGCGAGTCTTATGCACTCATTCCTTAAGAAAAGGTAGCCTCTCACTTTTGTGGTAGACCAGGGTCTGAGATAGTGCAATCAATTTTCCCTCTTCATCATATACCCTTATATCGTAATTTGCTGTCCTTTTTGTCAGGCTTAATTCTTTGGCTTCTGCTGTAAGCCTGCTACCTAGTGTAGGGGGAGCTATGTAGGATACGTTCATATTAAGGGCAAGGGCAATCGTACCATGAGAATTGGAGGCTGCTTCAAATGCCTCGTCTATAAGGGCAAATATAGCCCCGCCATGAATCATCCCGAATATATTTTCCATATAATGCGCTACATCCATCTGAACCTTTGCGTAGCCTTCATCCAGCTCAATAAGCTCTATGCCGAATTTTTGAGCAAATGGTTCCTCTTCTATCTTTTTGAAGATCGCATCCTTTATTTTTTTATCCATCCTTCCCAATAACCTTAATCTCCATTAGAGGGTACTATGTATGTTTCGTGTTCCATGCCAGGGTCCTTTTTCGCTTGCCAGAAGCGTTTTTTGATACGTCTAATACTCGCGCATCCCGATTCCAAAATTCGCCCTTCGGGCTCAAAGCCGTCTTCGGTGAAAAACCGCTATTTTTTCGCTTCGCCAAGATGTATTTACAAAAAACGCTTAAATGTCCGCTCAAAAGAATTCCCTTTGGGCAACAGCCTGCTAACACCTATTGAGCATGATTATTTCGTAATCTCAATTTAAATCTCCTTTAGAGTTTTATACCTTAAATTGAACGACTTTTGTAGTATAGAACAACATTTGTCAACAATAAAGGTTTGACCCCTTTATTATTGCTTGACAATCCTACCTGTTGGTATTACAATTAAATAAGATTATAATGTAAGGAGGATTGAAAGTGAATACTATTAAGACCTCCATAAGTATTCCTAACCAGGTATTCCAGGAAGCCAAAGATCTGTCTGATAATTTTAGCTCCTTGGTAACTGAAGCATTGGAAGAGTATATCCGAAAGAAGAAGATTGATCGGGCTATTAGCAGTTTTGGAAAGTTGGAAGAAAGGAGAAAATCCAGCACAGCGATAGTTGATGGAATAAGAACAGATGAAGGACGAGATTATACAGACCGTACTGATTGATACCGATATAGTCATAGACTTCTTAAGGGGAAAAGAAGATATAAAAGATCTTATAGTCGAGTTGTGGAAAGCAAATAGGGCTTTCATAAGTATTCTTACGGTGTATGAACTGTATGCAGGTATTAGGGATAAAGAAAGCCAGGACACCGAACATTTCATAGATGCCTGCACTGTTGAATTTGTAACCTTGGATATAGCTGAGCAAGGCGGTGAGCTGTTCAGAAAGTATAGAAAGCAGGGTAAAACTCTAAGTACTGTTGATTGTTTGATAATGGCTACAGCAATGCTCAGGAGGCATAAAATTCTCACCAGGAATATTAAACATTATCCTGACAATAGAATTCTATACAAACCCTCATGCCTGCAAGGCAGACACAACGAAGCATGAAAATATTCCCGGGATGGGGGTTCTTTCGCTTGCCTGAAATATTTTTTTGATACATCGTAGGTTCGCTTGGATGTATTAGCAAAAAACGCTTAAAGGAATATCTCAAGAGCCACTATCCCTTAATCTGCTCGGACAGATTCCCCCTTTAAAGGGGGCCGGGGGGATGTTATTGAAGGGGGTAACACCCTCCAACTCCCCTCAAGGGGGTAATAGATATTGGGCAAGGGAGGAATAGATAATGGATAAAGGGGGGAATAAATATTGCCAGATGTTATTATCAATAAATACAAGATAGCACCCTAACATCGACAATTTTTTGTCGATGTTAGGCGCCTTGTCATCAAAAAACACAGTCATCAAAAAGGCTATAGCCGCCAAAAAATCTGTTGACAAAAGGACAACATACAGGATAACCATCTTACCTTAAATAAGCAAACAGGCACGTAGCTCAGGGGGAGAGCACCACCTTGACGCGGTGGGGGTCCAGGGTTCAAATCCCTGCGTGCCTACCAATATTAATGGGGTATATTTATCGTGGCAGACAAGAAAGTTACAATAGACGGGAGGGTATTGTCTACAAAGGCATCCATTATAAAAGATATTATAGATGATCCTTTAGTTGTTGCAGCCAGAAAAGATGGGACATTAGTGGACTTATCATCCACTGTTAATGGTGGGGAGGATATAGAGACTGTAAAGATAGACTCCGAAGATGGACTAACTATCGTCAGGCATTCGTGTGCACATGTGATGGCCGAGGCGGTAAGGGCTCTCTTTCCAGATGCAAGGCCAACTATAGGGCCGGCCACCAAAGATGGCTTTTATTATGATTTTGATAAAAATTCTCCTTTCTCATCGGAAGATCTTGCACTGATAGAGAAAAAGATGGCAGAAATTATAGCAGCGGATGAAGTCTTTTCAAGACAAGAAATGAGTAAAGCCGATGCGATAAAGTTCTTTAAAGATGCAGATGAGCCATATAAGGTAGAACTCTTAAATGATATGAATGAGACGGTAGTCTCTTTGTATAAACAGGGATCATTTACAGATCTTTGCAGGGGACCTCATATCCCGTCTACTGGTTATATAAAGGCATTTAAATTACTCTCTGTGGCTGGGGCTTACTGGAGAGGTGATGAACATAATAAGATGCTTCAGAGGATATACGGCACTGCATTCAATAATAAAAAGGACCTTAAAGATTATCTTGATTTCATAGAGGAATCCAAGAAGAGGGATCACAGAAGATTAGGCAAAGAACTGGAACTCTTTATGACCTCTGATGAGATAGGCCCTGGGTTGATTGTATATCTGCCCAAAGGCGGGATTCTCAGATCTATCCTTGAGGACTTTGAGAAGAGGCTTCATATAAAACGGGGATATGAGTTGGTTTACGGGCCGGGCATACTAAGGGGTGGTATGTGGGAGAAGTCTGGCCATATGGATAACTACAGGGAAAATATGTTCTTCACTGAGATTGAGGGCGGGCTTTATGGCATAAAACCCATGAACTGCCTTTCCCATATACTGGTCTACAAATCTAAGATCAGGAGTTACAGGGATCTGCCTATTAGATATTTTGAACTGGGGACAGTTACAAGGCATGAAAAATCCGGGGTCCTTCATGGTCTTTTAAGGGCACGACAGTTCACGCAGGATGATGCCCATATATTTTGCAGGCCTGACCAACTTGTTGGTGAAATCGCATCTATAATTGATCTTGTGGCTGAGGTTATGGCTATATTTGGGTTTGAATATGAAATGGAGATAAGTACCAGACCAGAGAAGTCCATTGGCTCGGATGAGGATTGGGAAGAGGCCACAAAGGCATTAAAAGACACGCTGGAATTAAAAGGGCTGGCATATAATATAAATGCGGGAGATGGAGCGTTTTATGGGCCTAAGATAGATGTAAAGATAAAAGACGCCATTGGAAGGCAGTGGCAATGTGCGACTATTCAGTGTGATTTTTCTCTGCCCGAACGTTTTGGTCTGAGCTATATTGCCTCTGATGGGTCAAGACAAAGGCCTGCTATGCTGCACAGGGTGATTCTTGGTACTATAGAGAGGTTTCTAGGTATACTTATAGAACACTATGCAGGGGCATTTCCTGTTTGGCTGGCTCCTGTTCAGGCTATTGTGATGAGCATAACAGGCGCTCATGCTGACTATGCTGCTCAGATAGCGGACTCCATGAAAGATAAGGACATCAGGGCCCACGCTGATATCAGGAATGAAAAGATAGGCTATAAGATCAGGGAGGCCAGACTGGCCAAGGTTCCATATATGGTGATAGTGGGGGAGAGGGAAAAGAGCGATAATACGATTGCGGTAAGGGATCTGGGTGGTGAACAACAAATTATGAAGGTAGAAGATCTGATATCAAAGATCAATAATGCAACACCCAATATCTGATGGTCCTGCAAAAAGTCACTGAGCATGTTATTGCGAGGAGCTTCAGCGATCTGTCTGCCGAGGCGCAGGCAGGCGAAGCAATCTAATAATTTCAGATGGTTATGCAACACGAGATTCTTCACTTCGCTCAGACCCCACACTTCGTGTGGGTCCCCAGTTTGTCTTTGCTTCGCTCGCAACGACACGTTTCTAGGCTTTTTACGAAATTGTCAATATCTAAATTTGTTAATCTATGTTGACAATATACACGCTCTTGATTTAAAAGAGCATGAATTTTAACTTGCGGAGGTTGCTATAAGTAGAGACAGTGGTGTTAGGGTAAATGACCGTATTGTTGCTGAAAGTATAAGGGTGATTTCCCCGGATGGGGAGCAACTTGGGATTATGACGGTAAAGGTGGCTCTGGAAAAAGCTAAAGGGTTTGGGCTGGATCTTGTAGAGGTGTCTCCTAATAGCACACCACCTGTATGTCGAATAATGGATTATGGAAAGTATAGATATGAACAGACAAAGAAGATGCATCAAGCAAAAAAGAAACAAACAACAATAGTTGTAAAGGAGATAAAGTTTAGACCTAAGACTGACGAACATGATTACCAATTTAAATTAAGGCACATAAGGCGTTTTTTGGAGGCAAAAAACAAGGTCAAAGTGGCTGTGTTTTTTAGAGGCAGGGAGATTGCACATCAAGATAAAGGATTGGAGATGTTGGCCAGGGTGCGTAAGGAGATTTTTGATATTGGTATTGTAGAGAGTGAACCAAAGAGAGAAGGAAGAAATTTGTTTATGCTGCTGGCACCAAAACAGTAGAGGGAGTCTAAGGTGAAAATAAAGACAAATAGAAGTGCAGCTAAGAGATTTACAACCACTGGTAGTGGTAAGATTAAAAGGAACAAGGCATGCAAGAGTCATTTGCTTACACATAAGGCAAGAAAACGCAAAAGGAATCTAAAAAAGCAGGTGGTAGTAGATCCTGCAAATGTTCCTGAGATAAAGAGAATGTTACCATATTCTTAAAAGGGGTATATAGATATGCGTGTCAAAAGAGGCAAAATCGGTACAGGAAAGAGAAAGAAAATTCATAAGATGACAAAAGGGTATAGCGGCGGCAGGGGCAGGCTTTTGCGTGCCGCAAGGGAGACCCTAAATAAAGGTTTAACATATGCATACGCCCATAGGCGTATGCGCAAAAGAGAATTCAGGCGGTTGTGGATCGCAAGGATAAATGCTGCGCTTAGGGTAAATGGATTGAGGTATTCATGGTTTATAAATGCCCTGAAAAAGTCAGGGGCCAGTCTTGATAGAAAGGTACTTGCAGATATTGCAATAACAGACCCAAAGGGTTTCTCTTTTATTGTTACCTCAATTACAAGGGATTAGATGGAAAGACAGTTAGAAGAGATTAAATCCTCCTTTAAACAGACCATTGAAAAGGCCGGTAACAAAGAAGAGTTAGAAAAAATCCGTGTAGAATACCTTGGAAGGAAAGGCGTCCTTACAACTGTCCTGCGGAAGATGGGAGCAATAGACCCTAAGGAACGCCCAAGGATAGGAAGGCTTTCTAACCAGTTAAAATCCTTTATGCAAGAAAGCCTTAGTGCAAAGTTAAAGGAGATGGAGAGTGCTAAGGGAGAATCTGGACTTGATGTGACCCTGCCAGGTAGGACCATAAGAAGGGGGCGCGTACATATACTGAATCAGGTATTAGCTGAGATAGAGGACATATTTATAGATCTTGGATTTTCAGTGGTATCAGGCCCTGAGGTGGAGGATGCCTATCATAACTTTGAGGCATTGAATATGCCCCTGTATCATCCGGCAAGGGATATGCAGGCCACTTTCTATTTCTCAGATAATATATTGCTTCGTACCCAGACATCACCTGTCCAAATAAGGGTAATGGAGAAAGATGAATTGCCCATAAGGGTTATTGCCCCCGGCAAGGTATACAGATCTGATTCAGATGTAAGCCATACCCCCATGTTTCATCAGGTGGAGGGGTTATGGGTGGAAGAAGGTATTACATTCGCTCATCTAAAGGGCGTGCTTGAGGCATTTGTACATGCCCTGTTTGGCCTTGATGTGCCCATGCGTTTCAGGCCGTCGTTTTTTCCGTTTACAGAGCCATCTGCAGAGGTAGATATGGGTTGCGTAATATGCAGAGGTAAAGGCTGCAGGGTGTGCGGATATACTGGATGGCTCGAGATATTAGGCAGCGGTATGGTAGATCCTGTTGTATTTGATTATGTAGGTATAGATCCTGAGAAGGGTAATGGAGAAAGATGAATTGCCCATAAGGGTTATTGCCCCCGGCAAGGTATACAGATCTG